>DAISKN010000885.1:0-2465 GCA_036820975.1 Acidobacteriota bacterium
CGATGGTGCCGGTCACCACGGTGCCGAAGCCCTTCATCGACCGCGTGTTCTCGATGAAGGGCTTCGGCGCCGTGGTGACCGGCACCATCGCCTCGGGCTCCGTCGGGCAGGATGACGAGGTCGAGATCCTTCCCCGCGGGCTCGAAGTGCGGGTGCGCGGGCTCCAGGTTCACGGAGACAAGGAATCTCGGGCCTCGGCCGGACAGAGGGCGGCGCTGAACCTTCAGGGGATCGAGGTCTCGGACGTCGCCCGCGGGGACGCGCTCGTGGAGCGCGGCTGCTTCCGGCCGACGCTCATGCTCGACTGCGACATCGAGGTCCTCTCCTCCTCGCCGATTGCCTTGAAGGATCTGACGCGAGTGCACCTTCACCTCGGGACCGCCCAGGTCCTCGCGAGAGCCCGGGTCCTCGGCGGGGTGAAATCCATCGCTCCGGGAGAGCGAGGTCTCGCGCAGCTGCGCCTGGAAGCGCCGATCGTCTCGGCCCGCGGCGACCGTTTCATCCTGAGGCGGTACTCGCCGCTCGAAACGATCGCGGGCGGGGTGGTGCTCGACGCCTATCCCGAGAAGCACTCGGTCGCGAGCGTCGCCGTCGCCTCCCGCCTCGAAGCCTTCAGCGGCTCGAGCGCAGCCTCCGTGGCCGCCCGTTTCGTCGAAGAGAGCGGCGTCTCCGGAGTCTCGGAGAACGATCTCGGGAGACGGCTGGGGGTCGGCTCCGCGGAGCTCGAAGAGATACTGAAGTCGCTCCTCTCGGAGAGCCGCGCCGCTCTGGTTTCCCGGAGCCCGAGAGTGCTCATCGCCCCGGGCGTCGTCGACGAGGTGGGGAAGCGACTGGAAACCGCGCTCCGTGCGTTCCAGAAAAAGAACCCCCTTCTCGGGGGAATGCCCAAGAGCGAGCTCCGGGAGAAGGCGGGCTCGGGCGCTCCCGCCGAGGTCTTCGATCTGATTCTCGCGAAGCTCGAGGAGAGCGAGCGCCTCCGGGTCGTGAAAGATCTCGTTTCGACCTTCGACCACCGGATTCAGCTGAACGAAGACGAGTCCCGGGCGAAGGACCTCCTCGTCGAGCGCTACCAGAAAGCCGGGGTCAAACCGCAGACCCTGGAGGAGATCGCGGCGGAGGCGAAACTGCCGGTGAAGCTCCTCGAGAGAATCCAGAGGGTGCTCCTCAAGGACGGCACCCTGGTCCGGATTTCAGAGGGGATGGTTTTTCACAGGGATTCTCTTTCGCGGCTGAAGGAGAACGTCCGGAGCTGCAAGTCGACGCGGGACCGGATCGACGTCGCGTTCTTCAAGGAGATGGCGGGAGTCACCCGCAAACACGCCATTCCCCTCCTCGAGTGGCTCGACCGGGAGCGGGTGACGCAGCGCGCCGGCAACGACCGGGTCATCCTGTAGGCCGGACCCCGGCGCGTTTGCCTTTCCGGACTGCCTAGAATACTTTCATCCCGACCGAGCGAGTTTGGACAGGCAATTCTCGTCTCTCCATAGTTTCCGGAGGCCCATGAGCAAAGCATTCACCAAGGAATCCGACGAGGGCCCCGGAAACGAGGTCCACCTCGAGCCCAAGGACCCCCTTCCGGCGGGAGTGAAGAACTACGTGACGCCGGAAGGAGCCGCCGCGCTCCGCGATGAGCTCTCGCGACTCGAGCGCGAGCCCCGGCCCAGGGCCGGCGGGGACAAGGCCGCCAAGAAGGCGCTCGAGGCCCTCGAGCGGCGGACCCAGTTTCTCCGCGACCGCGTCGCCAACATGACGGTCGTCGACCCCGGCTCGCAGGAAAAGGACAGCGTCCACTTCGGCGCCACGGTCACCGTCGCCGACGAAGAGGGCAACGAGAAGAGCTATCGCATCGTGGGAGTCGACGAGAGCGATCCGGCGAAGGGGAAGATCAGCTGGATCTCCCCCATCGCGAAGGCCCTGATCTCGGCCCGGGTCGGAGACGTCGTCACCCTCGAGCTTCCCGACGGCAACGCCGAGCTCGAGATTCTCCAGATCGACTACCGCTGAGCATCTATCTCGTCGACGGCTACAACGCCATTCGGCGCGTGGCGAGTCTCGCGAGCGCCGAACGGAAGGCGGGACTCGCCGCCGGCCGGAGGGCCCTCGCCTCGTCCATCGTCGCCTCGGGGATCCTTCGCGCGCATCGCGTCGTCGTGATGTTCGACGCCTCCCGCGAGACCGCGCCGTCCGAGCCTTCCCCGCACCCGATGCTGAGCCTCCGATTCTCGACTCCGCCCGCTGACGCCGATGCGGCGATTCTGGATCTGCTGGCTCGATCGAAGGGCGAGGCTTCCGGCCCGGTGACGGTGGTGACCGCGGATTCCGACCTCGCGTGGGAGGCGCGTAAGCTCGGGGCGAACGTGGTCGGCTACCATCTGGTAAACGGCTCGACCAAACGCTGGGGACTGAACGTCGTTTCCAATAACTCGGCATATCGCCCTTCAGATGCCACGCAAGTCTTTATGACC
>DAISKN010000886.1:0-2453 GCA_036820975.1 Acidobacteriota bacterium
AAGGGACACGTACCAGTACTTCCTCCATCACGTCGCGCTTCTTCCGTACACCCCCGAAGACCTGGTCCTCCTCGCCCGCCAGGAGTGGGAGCGGTCGGTCGCCTTCGAGAGCTACGAGTCGCTGAGAAATCGCGAGCTCCCGGAGCTCGCCTACTTTCCGACGCAGCAGGCGCAGATCGACGCCGAGGCCCGGGACGAGGAAGCGATTCGCCGCTTTCTCGAAGACAAAGACATCCTCACCGTTCCCGACTGGGTGAAGCACTATCGAAACCTGCCGCTGCCCCCGTACCTCCGTCCGCTCTCCCATCTCGGGGTCACCGACGACCTCACCTCCGAGACCCGCCTCACCGACGACGCAACGGCCTACATCCCCGAGCCCTCTCCCGACCTCGCGTACTTCTATCGCGCGATCGCCCGCGACCCGCGGCCGATCATCGTGCACGAGGGTGTCCCCGGGCACTACTTCCAGATGGCGCTTTCGTGGGCCCACGAGAACCCGATACGACGTCGCTACTACGATTCCGGCGCGAACGAGGGACTCGGTTTCTACGCCGAAGAGATGATGCTCCAGATGGGTCTCTTCGACGACCGCCCCCGGGTGCGCGAGATCCTCTACAACTTCATGCGCCTGCGGGCTCTCCGGGTCGAGGTCGACGTGAAGCTCGGCCTCGGGGAATTCACCATCGACCAGGCCGCCGACTATCTGGAGAGCCGCGTTCCGATGGACCGGCAGACGGCGCTCGAGGAGGCGGCGTTCTTCGCATCGAGCCCGGGCCAGGCGATCTCTTATCAGGTCGGGAAAATCCAGATCGTGAAGCTCCTCGCCGACGCAAAAACGCGCGAGGGCGAGGCGTTCCGCCTCCGGCGCTTTCACGACTTCCTGTGGAAGAACGGGAACGTTCCCATCGCGCTCCAGCGCTGGGAGTATCTGGTCGATCCGTCCGACGTCGAGAAGCTCGACTCCTTCCAGAAGTGATTCTCGAGGTAACCCGATGAGAAGGACCCTGGCTCTTACTGGTGTCGCTCTGTTCGCCGCTCTCCCGGCCCTCGCCGAGGACGACGTTCTCGCGCGGATTCGCGAAGAGGGGTTCCAGCGCTCCCAGGTGATGGATATCGCCTTCTACATGACGGACGTCCTCGGCCCGCGCCTTACGAGCTCTCGCGGTGAGAAGAAGGCGCAGGAGTGGGCGCGATCGAAGATGCAGGAGATGGGCCTCTCGAACGTCGTCGCCGAGCCCTTCGGCGCGCACGAGGCGAGCTGGGACAACCTCTATACCTCGCTCCATCTGCTCGAGCCCGACTACCAGCCGCTCATCGGATATCCCCACGCCTTCACTCCGGGCACCAGCGGCAAGGTGATGGCGGAGGCGAAGATTGCCGTCATCCGCAGCCGCGAGGACTTCGACCGCCACCGGGGAAAGCTCCAGGGGGCGGTGGTGCTCACGGCCCCGCCGAGAAGCGTCCCGCCCCGCTTCGTGGCCGACGCCTCGCGTTTCTCGAGCGAAGAGCTCCGCGCCCTCGAGGAGTCGACCATCGCCTCCCGATTCGGCGTGGGACAGGACGACTACGTCTGGGACGACCGCAGCATGACTTTCGTTCTTCGCGACGAGCGCCGGCCCCTTCTCGGTCCCTCGCCCAAGGAGATCGAAGACTTCCGCAACGAGGTGCAGAGCTTCTACAAGTTCGAGGGTGTCGCCGCCGTCTTCGACCCCGCGCCCGGGCGCGACGGGACGGTTTTCGTCGACGGCCGGCCGGGGAGCCGCTACGACCGTTCGCTGAAAGGCGCCCTCGCCGCGCCCGTCCGGATCGCCCTCGCGGTCGAGCACTACAACCGGATCTATCGCCTCGTCGATCGAGGGATCCCGGTGAAGCTCGAGATCGAGGTGCGAAACCAGCTCGACGCCGACGACCCCCAAGCCTATAACGTACTGGGCGACCTCCCGGGAAGCGACCTCGCAAAAGAGCTCGTCATGGTCGGAGGCCACTTCGACTCCTGGCATGCGGGGACCGGCGCGACCGACGACGCCTCGGGATGCGCCGTCGCCCTCGAGGCGGTGCGCATCCTGAAGGCCGTGGGCGTCGTCCCGCGCCGTACCGTGCGCGTCGCCCTCTGGAGCTGGGAAGAAGGGGGGAAGGTCGGCTCGCGCCGCTACGTCCAGGAGCACTTCGGACCCAACGTGGCGACCGCGGGGGCCGAGACGCTCTCCGTCTACTTCAACATGGACAACGGCACCGGCCAGTTCCGGGGCGTCTACCTGCACGGAAACGAGAGGGCGCGCGATCTCTTCGCGAGCTGGATGGCGCCGCTCCGCGATCCGAAGATGAACACCCTGACCATCGACCACACGTTCGGGATCGACGTCGAGGGATTCGACATGGCGGGCCTTCCCGCGTTCCAGTTCATCCAGGACGCGATCGACTACGACACCCGGACCACCACTCGAACATGGACG
>DAISKN010000887.1:0-2445 GCA_036820975.1 Acidobacteriota bacterium
ATCTCGCCGACAACCGGGCGAAGCTCCGGCAGAGCGTCTACACCAACCTCACCTACGGCGTGAAGTCGATCGAGTGGTTCTCGGCGGGCATCCTGTTCGAGCCAAAGACCACGAAGCTCGCCCCCTGGGGTGAGGACGTGGCGGCCATCAACCGGGAGATCGCTCATCTCGGGCGTGCTCTCGCCCCCCTTCACACCATCGACGTCTACCACACCGCTCCCCTCCCCCGAGGGACGAGCGAGTCACCCAAAGAGCACTGGGTGCAGCTCATCGGGGAAGAAGACCGCGCGGGACTCGTCTACGGCATGTTCGAGGACGACCAGGGGACGGACTACGTAATGGTCGCGAACCGTGACTACGACGACTCGCAGAGCGTCACCGTCCGTCTCCAGTCGAAGTGGCTCGGAATCGCCCCCTGGAACAAGCCGAAGAGCTACACCTACGGGATCGAGAAGCTCGACAAGGCCACGGGAGACTGGGAGACCGTGAGCAGCACGTCGTTCGTCGGATTCACGTTCGTCATCGGGCCTGCCGACGGAGAGCTCTACCGCATCGCGACGAACTTGAAGTGATCGCGGGCCTTCTCCTTCTTCTCGCGCCGCAGACGGACTACGAGCTTCTACGCGAGGTGATTCGCACCACCGAGCCCCTCGAAGCCCCTCGAGGGGAAAGGCTGCCGCTCTACATCTGGCCCGCGCAGTCGCTCGGCACCAGGAACGAGGGCGAGATCGAAGCCCTCCTTCGGGACCTCGACGCGCGCGGGATGGCCGCCATCGGCAACTGGAAGCCAAACGCCATCGAAGAGGCGCTCGTCCTCGCCCGGATTCAGAAGCGGCTCGCTCTTCCGATCTCGGTGAACGCGACGGCGTCGACATATGGTTTCTTCGACGGAAGCGGGCGGACGGCGCACATCGACGACACCGGCAAGCCGTTCTTCGACACCTCGTTTCCCACGGATCGCAGGATGGGCTGCCCCTTCGCCATCGACCACCGGATTCCGGAAATGGCCGACCGGATCCGGAGCGCGGTCGAGGCTTATCGCCGGGAAGGCCTCACCATCGATTTCCTTTACGCGGACTGGGAGGTGGACGGCCCTCTCGAGTGGAACGGCGCCTGGGAAAGCTCCAGGAAATGCCGTCGATGCCGGCGGGAGGTCCCCGACATCGAGAGCTTCGACGCGTTCCAGGCCGCGATTCGACGAAAACGCGCGGCGCTCCAGAAGGCGATGCTCGCCGAGCCCGTTCTCGAAGCCTTCCCCGACGCGCTCGTCGGGAACTACGCGGTCTATCCCCATGACGGCACCCGCTACTGGTACGATTACTTCGAGCAGGAGCTCGACGAGAAGTACCGCAAGTGGTATCCCGAGTTCGAGGAGACGGGATTCACGTTCGCGATGCCCGTCGTCTATCCCTGGTACCGCGGGTACAAGTGGTACGACTTCGAGAATTCGGACTACCGCTGGTTCTACAACATGCTCCTGGTGGGGACCAACGCCGGGAAGTCGACGCCGGCGTCGATCCCCATCATCACCTTCGTTCACTGGCACACGACCGAGCCTCCCCGAAACACCGACCCGGGCGTGAGGCAGCTGAGCGCCGAGACGTACAAGGAGCTTCTCTGGCACCTGCACCTCCGGGGCCACGACGGCCTGTTCCTCTGGAGCCCGAAGGACGAGGCGCTCGAGGAATCGCAGCTCGTCCATCAGTTCTATCGGGAGTCCCACGCCTACCGGGAGTTTCTACTCCGGGGAACGCCCGTTCTGTTCTCGGTGCCTGGCGAGCCTGGACCCGTGGTATCCGCCCTGAAGCTCGGCGAAAGACTCCTCGTGCGGCGCACCGATTTCGGTTCAGAGACCGAGCCCGTCCTCCTGCGTGTGGACGACGCCGAGGTGCTGGTTCCGCGGGCCGATGGCCGGTGCCAGATTCTCGAGCTTTCGAATGGAGGAATCCCATGACGATGGTGAAGATGATCGAGTACGAGGATGCCAGCGAAGAAGTCCGCGCGATCTACGACGACATCATGGCGGCGCGAAAGACGGACTGGGTGAACAACTTCTGGAAGGTCCTCGCGACCCGTCCCGAGACCCTGAAGCGGACGTGGGAGGCGGTGAAGACCATCATGTCTGCGGGCGCCCTCGACCCCCTGACGAAGGAGCTCATCTATCTCGCGGTGAGCGTCACCAACAACTGCGAGTACTGCATCCACTCCCACGCCGCCGCGGCCCGGAAGAAAGGAATGACGGACGAGATGTACGCCGAGTTTCTCGACGTCGTCGGGCTCGCGAACTCCGCGAACCGCCTCGCGAACGGATACGGCGTGCCGGTGGACGAGTCGTTTCGCCGGTTCTGAACCCGGCTACACGCCGGTCGCAATCGAGTACACCCAGTTCGAGAGCAGGGCGGCCACGAGGCCCACGGAGCGGTAGAAGATGATCTGCCAGTCGGC
>DAISKN010000888.1:0-2445 GCA_036820975.1 Acidobacteriota bacterium
GGGTCGAAGCGGCGGTCAATGGCGAGGTTCATCATCCAGTTGTTTCGCTCCTGCTCCCCCTTCTCGAGGAGAGTCAGCGCAGCTTCCCGCTCCCCGAGGCCGACGTGGGCGAGGCCAATCTGCTCGGAGCCCACGAAACGTCTTTGCGCCATCCCGTTCAGGTCCTCGAGGCAACGCCGCGCGTCGGCGGTCCGTCCCGCCGCGGCGTAGGCGTGGCCGAGAGAGGCGATGTAGTGAGGCCCGTCGTCCGAGATCCGGCGCGCCGCCTCGAGCTCGGCAATCGCCTCCGAATACATCTTCTTCTGCTCGTAGGCCATCCCCAGAACGTAACGGGCGCGCAGAAAGTCCGCATCCATGGCGAGGGTCCTCTGGCACCACTCGATCGCCTCGTCGTAGCGGCCCGCGAAGTGAAAGGCAAACGCGACGTTCGCATTCTGGACGAGGGAGAGCGGATCGGCATCCCGCCCCGTTTTGGCCTCGCGAATCGCCTCCTCGAAGCGCCCGAGCGACTGGAGCATGAAGGAGTAGAGCTGAGGTCCCTGCGCGTATTCCGGATCGAGCTCCCGGGACCGTCGGAAGTCACTCTCCGCCGCCGTCGCGTCGCGATCGAAGAAGAAATGAACGAACCCTCGCATCGCCTGGGCCTCGGCGTTGTTCGGGTCGAGCGAGATCGCCTTCCGGCACGCCTCGAGCACCTTCGGGTAACCGTCGCGGGGCGCCATCATGCTGTAAGGCGTCGAGCTCAGCAGGTGGTATGCCGAACCCAGTCCGGCCCACCCGGCCGCGACATTCGGGTCCTCGTCCACCGCCTTCTGGAAGAAGTCGCGACTCTTGATCGCGTCGGCGGGCGTGCGGCGGTACCAGTAGTAGCGCCCCTGCAGGTACGCCTCGTAGGCCTCGGGATCGACGGGACGCGACGCCGACAGGTGCGTGGCTTCCTCGGGTGTCAGCTTGGCTCGCACCTCCTGCGCGATGGCCCGGGCCACCTCGCCTTGAAGAGCCAGTACGTCTTTGACGTCTCTCTGGAAGGAGTCCGCCCAGAGGTGCTTGTCTTGAGCCGCCTCGATCAACTGCGCCGTGATCTTGACCTGTGAGCCGCTTCGCGACACCGAGCCCTCGACGATGGCATCGACACCGAGCTCCTTCGCGATCTCCGGCAGGGACTTCGTCGTCTCCCGATAGCGCATGATCGAGGTTCTCGACGGAACACGCAGCGCCGAGATCTGCGACAGGGCGCCGATCAGCTCCTCCGTCATCCCATCGGCGAAGTACTCCTGCGACGCGTCTCCCGTCAGGTTCTCCAGAGGCAGCACGGCGACGGATTCGATCTTGTGAGAGGCCGGCGGCGGGCGATCGAGGAAGAGAAGGAGGCCGGCGACGAGAGCCGCCACAGCCGCAAGGAGCCCGATCACCCACGCGCGGCGGGCCCGGCCCGGCGGTGGGGGCCGAGCTTGCGTCGAGGCGGAAACCGCAGCCGGCGGCGCCGCCGATCCTCCCGCCAGCTCCTTCAGCCCGAACGCGAGGTCTCGGGCCGACTGGAACCGCTCGCTCGGGTTCTTTTCCAGGCAACGCGAGACGATGCGAGCCAGGCCCTCGGGTACCTGCGCTCCCGAGGCCGCAATCTCCGGCGGCGAATCCCGCAGGATCGCCGCCATCGTCTGCCCGGGCGAGGCGCCGGAAAACGCCCGATTTCCGGTCAACATCTCGTAAACGACGCAACCCAGCGAAAAGATGTCGCTGCGCGCATCGGCCGGCTCTCCGCTGACCTGCTCGGGGGACATGTAGCCCAGCGTTCCCAGCACCACGCCCGCCGCGGTCTGCATCGATTCCGTCGGGGTGGACGTCTGATGCTCGGAGCCGACGACCGGCGGGCGGGCCAGACCAAAGTCCAGGATCTTCACCAGCCCGTCGGAGGTCAGGAAGATGTTCTCGGGCTTGATGTCCCGGTGAACGATCCCGCGCGAGTGCGCCGCGGCCAGCCCCTCGGCCACGGCCGTCGCGACCTCGACCGCCCTGCGCCAGGCCGGACGCTCCCGCACGAGCCTCTGCCTCAGCGTCTCGCCTTCCAGCAGCTCCGTCACTGCATAGAAGAGCCCACCCTCCTCGCCAAAATCGTGGATGGCCAGGATGTTGGGATGCGAGACGGCGGCCACCGCCCGGGCCTCCCGCTCGAAGCGCGCACGGTGCTCGGGGTCGCCGACCAGCCGCTCGGTCAGCACCTTGACCGCCACCTCGCGCCCCAGCCGCGCATCCCGCGCCCGGTACACCTCGCCCATGCCGCCGGCACCGAGGGGCGAAACGATCTCGTAGGGACCCAGACGGCTCCCGGCTGAAAGTGTTATCGCAGCACCGCCGAGCGGATTCTAAGCCCCGAGGGCAACGGGCGCGGCGGCCGGCCCGAACGCCGGCCGGAGGCCGGCGTGAAATCCCTCCCCCCGCAACCAC
>DAISKN010000889.1:0-2422 GCA_036820975.1 Acidobacteriota bacterium
CGCCGACTGCACGTCGGCGTCGAACCGGGTGACGTCGAGGCCGTTCGCCTTGACGAACCCGCGCGCGAAGTCCTCGACCTTGAACGCGTCGAGTTGCTCCTGGTTCTGGTAGAGCTCGGAGATCTGCGCGTACTCGGCTTCCGCCGCCCGCAGCTGTTCCTGGGCGAGCGCGAGGTTCGTTCGGCTCGCCTCGAGGTCGACGAGGGCGAGCCGGACGTCCTCGCGCACCAGCCGGCGCGCTTCCTCGAGAAAGAGGTTCGCCTGTTTCTCTCGCTCCTCGGCGATGGCCACCTGCGCGCCGACTTCGCCACCCTGGTAGATGGGGACCGTCACGCGGATCGCCCCGAAGCCGTAGCTCTCGCGCGGGAAGGAGGTCGCCTGGCGAACGTAGCCGGCGTCGGCGGTGACCACGGGGTAATAGGCGCCCCGCTGCTTTTCCACTTCGAGCTTGGCGCTCTCGAGCGAGTACTGCGCTTGGCGCACCTCGGGCCGGGCGCCGAACGCCTGGGAAAGAAGCTCGGTCTCCCCCGGCACCAGCGGGACCGCGCGCTCGCCGCCCGCGGGGGGGACGAGCGCGAGGTCCTCTTCGAGCGCGAGAGCGAGACGAAGCTCGCTCACCGACACTTCCCTGGAGCGCTCGGCCTCGACCACCCGCCGCTCCGCGGCCTTGATATCGGCCTCGGCGCGCAGGACGTCCACCTGGGTGGTCTCGCCCGCCTCGAAGAGCGCGGTCGCCTGCTCGCGCCGTCTCAGAGCCAGCTCGAGATTCTGCCTCTCGATGTCGATGAGTGCTTCGGCCTGGAGCGCGAGGAGAAACTGCTGGCTCGCCCCGAGAAGGACCTGATCCGAAACGAACCGCACGTCCTCGCGGGCGAGATCGATTCCGATCTTCGACTGGCGGTAGGCCTTGAGATCGCGGAACCCGGCGAAGATGGGCTGGGACAGGTTGACCCTCACGTCCCAGCTCGTGAGCGGAAGGATGACGCGAACGTCGTCCGGAGGCCCGAAGGTGACCTCGGCGGAGTTGCGAACGAGGTTTCCGTCGACGGAAAGGCGAGGCAGCACCGCGGAGCGGTAGAGGCGGCGGTTGGCCTCGGCGGTGGGCACTTCGATTCGGGCCCGCGCCAGCGCGAGATTCCGATCGAAGGCGAGCGCCATGGCCTCCCGCAGCGTCAGGCTTCGGACCGCGGGCTGAGGCGGCTCCTGCGCGGGAGCCAGGGTCATCCACAGGGTAAGGGGGATAGCGAGCATCAGGTTCCTTTCGCCGCGAGTCCATGGAGGAGGACGTCAGCCATCCACGCGACGTCGGCTTCCGCGTCGGGAGGCTTGTCCTCGGTGAGCCGGCGAAGCATCAACGCCACCGCGCTCTCGGAGACGAAGAGGGCGAGCCTCGCGGGGTCGCACTTTCGCACTTCGCCGCGCTCCATCGCCTCCGCCAGCATTGCCTCGAGCCTCGCGAGGTGCCGGGAGTACCGGGGATGGCACATCCTCTGGCGACGAGCGCTCTGGTGAATCGCGTCCGGAGGGTGCTTGAGCGCGATGTAAATCCGGAAGAACTCCCGGTGCTCGTCGAAGAAATCGATCTCGCTCCGGATGAGCGCCAGGAGCCTCCCGGTGAAGTTCGAGATCGTGGGAAGCGTCGAGGCCAGCTTCGCCTCGAGCATCGAAAAAGCATAGTCCGCGGCCCGCTCCAGGAGATCCTCGCGGTCGCGAAAATAGAGGTAGAGGGTGCCCTTCGCGACTCCGGCCTCGTCGGCGATGTCCTGCATGGTGGCCCCGTTCATCCCTTTGCGGGAGATGACCCGGAGCGCCGCGGCCTGGACTTCCTGGACGCGAAGTTCGGAAAGAACCTTGGATCGAGCCATGAGACGTGAGAATGACCCGAGGGTCAGAATTATGACCGTCGGGTCATTCCAGACAGTATTGGCACGGGGAGCGCCCGGCGTCAAGGCCACGAGAACGGCCGCGAAGGCGCTATTTCCATCCGCGGGAGCTTTGCCCGGGACCAAAATCGTCATCTTCTTCGGGGTGTGGCAGTCGTCGCACCCGATGGAAAAGACGAGGTCCCGGCCGCGTTCGATTCGCTCCCGGTCGGCGCCGGGAAGGTCGGGGCTCTTCAGAGTTATGGCGGCAGAGGCGAAAGCGACGAAGGCGACGGTGGCGGCGATGATTCGTGCAGTCATTGTTTCCTCCTGGGTTCAAGAGGAAATACGCGATCGCGCGAATTCGGCACCCTAAAGGCTTCCTACGGAAATCTTAAATATTTCTGAATTCCGCGGCGTTTTCGCGTTCTCCCTCGAGCGCGCGAGCCGGCGACTGTGATAGACAAGGTTCCCGAGAGTGCACATGCGACGGATGCGACTCGTATTCCCTTCCGAGAACGTGACCTCGGTCGCCGAGCTGCTCGAGACCGAGGCGCCCC
>DAISKN010000890.1:0-2419 GCA_036820975.1 Acidobacteriota bacterium
CCGCGGCTTCAGATAGTTCCGGATGCCTCTCAGCGCGTAAGGTGCTTTGATCTCGCTTCCGACCGAGCGCGTCGAATGGGCAGCGAGCCGGGCCCCTCCGACGGTCTGCCGGAGGGGGAGAACGAGACCGGTGTCGAAGTCCTCTGCTTTGCCCCCGTTTCCCTCGGGCCCTTCCAGCGACCGCGCGCGATGGAAGCCGAGCTCCCCGGTCACCCAGCGGGCGTTCAGCGCCGAAGCCAGGTCGCGAAGCCGCGGAAAAACTCCCGGATCCGGAAGCCGCGAGGCGCCGACGGGACAGGCGCGGAGAATCTTGGCGCACGGAATCCGAGCGAGGCCGAGGAGCGCGTCTTCGTCGCTCCGGTCGAGCCACGGAGAGGAGTCGATCTCGAGGACGTCGATAGCTTCGGCGGCCGACGCTACGTATTCCGCGAGAGCGGAGTGGTATTTCAATCCAACGCCGAGCTCCCGGGTCATGGCCATTTCTTCGAGGGACAGTGCAAAATCCATTCCACGCTCCGCGACGCACTTGCGCGGAAGTTCCGGGGCTCACTGTGTAGCGGGTCCGTCTCGAATCGCTCCCTGTATCGCCGTCGACTACAGCAGAACGACTTTTTCGTGTTTCAGACCGGGCCCTGTGGTAATGTGCGTTTTCGTCGAATGGCCACGAGCGAACCCTCATCGCCTTCATTGGACGAGCCCAGCCCACGAAAGCGGACGAGGCGCCTGCCTCGCTCCGCGTTTTCGACAGTTCCTCTCGCGACCCCGAGCGGTTTCATCTCCCCCAAGCTCGAGGGACGCATCGATCCCGGCAAGGGCGGCAAGGCGGTCTTCGCCCGGGTCCCGATCGACGAGCAAGAGACCCTGGTGGTATGGGGAGGCGAGATCGTCACCCGAACCCAGCTCCAGATCCTTCCCGAGAAACAGCGCCACCGCCTCTGCCTTCAAGTCGAGGAAGGCCTCTTCCTCATGACCTCCCGCGAAGGTCCGGCCGACTGGGTCAATCACTCGTGCGATCCAAACTCGGGGATGTGCGGTCAGATCGTGCTCGTGGCGATGCGGGAGATCGCGCCGGGTGAGGAGATCTGCTTCGACTATGCGATGGCCGACTCCTATCCCTACGACGAGTTCGACTGCGAGTGCGGATCGACCGGATGCCGCAAACGCGTCACCGCCGAGGACTGGCGTCGATTCGATCTGCAGGAGCGCTACCGCGGGTTCTTCTCGCCCTACCTGCAGCAGCGGATCCTCCGCTCCGGCGGCGCCTGAGCTCCAGTGATCGCCGTCAAACGACGGCGGCACCGGCTTCGACCCCTGGCGATCCGCGCGCGCTCTTGCATTATTTCTCAACATGAGAAATAATGCGCCGGTGAGCCCGGTTCTGTTTCACATCCTTCTCGGCTTGAAGGACGAGCCCCAGGACGCCGAGGGAATCGTCTCCCGCCTGCGCGCTCTGGGGCAGGAATCGGAGCCCCCTCTCGCCTCGTTCTACCGGGCGCTCAAGCGGGCCATCGACGAGGGGTACCTCGAGATCCTGGACCCCGAGGACGCGCGACGCCGGGGGCGGCCGCGCCAGCGCTATCGAATCACCCGCTCGGGAAGGGCCGCGCTCGCCGCCGAGGCGAGAAGGCTCGGGAGGCTCGCGAAGCTGGCGCTGGGAGCCGCGGGAGCCGACCGCGAATGAGCGCGGAGCGAGGGCGGCTGACCTCCCTCTTCGAGCGAATCCTTCGCGTCTATCCCGAAGACTTCCGCAGACTGTTCGCCGACGATATGGCGGATCAGTTTTCCCGGAGATGCTCCGAGGCCCATCGCCACGGAGGTCGCCCCTTCCTCTACGCGTTCGCTCTCAGAACCAGCATCGGGGTTCTGGTCGAAGGCGCTCTCGAGCGCGCGCGGTCGCATCGCGCAGGCGCCGGCTCGCGGGCACGCGGGCGCCGCAAGTCCTGGAGTACCTATATGAGAACCGAGCTTCGTCATGCCCTCCGCAGCCTGAGAAAGACCCCCGTCTTCACGGCGCTCGCGATCCTGACCCTGGGTCTCGGAATCGCGGTCACCACCACGATGTTCAGCCTCACGAGCACGCTCCTCTTCGCCGAGCTTCCGGTGAGCGATCCCGAAAGCCTGGTTTTCGTCTGGGGCCGGAACGAGCGGGCGAGCGAGAACCGCGCCCCGCTCTCTCTTCCCGAGGTGGCCGAGCTCCGGGCGGAGGTCACGAGCTTCGAATCGGTGAGCATGGCCGTCGAGGGCTCTCTGGAGATAACCTCCCTGCCGGCGCCGCGGCGGGTCGTCGCTTACCGGGTCACGGACAACTTCTTCGAAGTCTGGGGAGTGGCGACGATCCTGGGCCGAAGCTTCCTCCCCGGGGAGGACCGCCCCGGAGCGCAGTCGACGGTGCTCCTGAGCCACGGATTCTGGGAGCGGG
>DAISKN010000891.1:0-2412 GCA_036820975.1 Acidobacteriota bacterium
GAGAGCCTCGTGGTCTCGTCGGTCCGCCGCGCCGCTCTCCGCGATTCGAGATCCCCGGGCCCGGAGATCTTCCGCGAGGCGCTCGCGCACTTTCGCGCTCCCGAGTACGGGCTCGAGAAGGAGCTCCAGGAGCTCGTCGCCGTTCGCGAGGCCACCGATCCGGCGTTCCTTCCCGAGCCGCTCCGCGCTCGCTACGCGGGCACGGAGACGGCCGAAGCACTGGAGCGCCGCATCCAGGAAATCCTCGCGCTCCTGGGGACGATCGCCCGTTGAGAGACGGTCCGGTTCGGAGCGCGATCAAGGCGCTCGCCCTCGGAGTCTTCAACGCGCGGCTCGCTCTCCACCGGATTCAGAAGCGCGCGAGGGGCGACATCCCCTACGAGCTCGGCGGAGCCTGCGTTCTCTGCGCGAAGTGCTGCGAGCAGCCGGGTATCCAGGTGGGCTTCTTCACCTGGTACTTTCCTGTGTTCCAGAAGCTGTTTCTTTCCTGGCATCGGCAGGTGAACGGATTCGAGATGGTGGAGAAGAGTCGGGCCGATCGCGCTTTCCTCTTTCGCTGCACTCACTTCGACCCGAAGACCCGGCGGTGCGACAGCTACCATTCTCGTCCGGGCATGTGCCGGGACTATCCCCGGGCGCTCCTCGAGCAAGCCGACCCCGAGCTCTTCGAAGGCTGCGGCTTCAAGCCGGTCGCGAGGGATCGCGAACGGATGCAGCGAGTCCTGGAGCAACAACCTCTGAGCGACGAACAGCGCGCGCGGCTCAGGAAAGAGCTCTACTTGGAAGAGTGACCGGCTCGCGTGTTAGATTAGGTGAAGGTGCCCAAGCTCAAGGTCAAGCGCTACCTCGCCGCCGGGCTTCTCGTCTGGTTTCCGCTCGGCGTCACGTTCCTGACGCTCCGATTCCTCGTCAATCTGATGGACCAGTCCCTTCTGCTGGTTCCTGCGCCGCTGCGGCCTGAGAATCTCGTCGGGTTCCGCATTCCCGGGCTCGGAGTGATTCTCACCTTCGTGCTCCTGTTCGCCACAGGCGCCCTCGCGTTGAATTTCTTCGGAAAACAACTGATCGAAGGCTGGGAGCGGTTGCTGTCGCGTATCCCTCTGGTGAGCTGGGTCTACAGCGGCGTCAAGCAGGTCGCCGAGACCCTCCTGTCCCCCAAGGCGGAGGCGTTCCGCAAGGTACTCCTGCTCGAGTACCCGCGCAAGGGAATCTGGAGCCTCGGATTCCAGACCGCGGCGACCCTCGACGAGGTGCAGGCCAGGACGGACAAGGAAGTCATCTGCGTCTTCGTCCCCACCACGCCCAACCCGACGTCGGGTTTCATCATGCTCGTCCCCAGGGAAGACGTGGTCGAGCTCGATATGACGGTCGACGAGGCCCTCCGGATGGTGATCTCCCTCGGCGTCGTCGTCCCCGAGTGGCGGCGCCGCGAGCTGATATCGCGCTCGGCCTGATCGACCGCTTTACGCCGGAAGGCGTTTGGAAATAGCATGTGTCGGATCGGGAGGCACGTGATGAACCGCGCCACTCTCCTTGCTCTCGCGACGTTTCTCGCCGCGGCCGCCTCGGGCGCCGAAGCTCCCGACGGGGTGGCGTTCGACGGCAAGACTCTGACGGTCGTGTACGGCTCGTACCGCTACGAGCTCGAGATCGAAGGCGACACCGCGACCGGCACCGTCGCCTCGCCGGCGGGAACGCAGGAGGTCACGGCGAAGCGGCAGTCGACGCAGCTTCTCGCCGGAGACGAGCCTCCCGCCTACCAGAAGACCTGGTCGGGACGGATCGAGCTTCGTGACGGGAGTTACGCCGTCGTCACCCGGCGTCATAGCTTCGGATTCAGCAACGCGGACGCTTTTCGAGACGAGCTGGAGGGAATGGTTGGCAAGGAAGTGGAAATCACCGGGTGGTGGCGCGTGGACCGGATCGAAATCGAGAAGATCGAGCCCCGGTCTCCCCGCTAGTCTCCTCGTCCTCCTTTCGGCGTTCGGTTGCGGGGGAGGCGCGACTTCCTCCCCTACCCTCGCGGTCCTCGGCGCCCGCGTCTGGACGGGAAACCCCGAAGCACCCTGGGCCGAGGCGCTCCTGGTCGAGAACGATCGCATCGTCGCCGTGGGGACGAGCGCCGAGATTCGCCCGCGAGTGGGCGATGCCCGAGTCCTCGACGGGACGGGGAAATTCGTGGTTCCGGGTTTCGTCGACGGCCACGTGCATTTTCTGGACGGAGGGTTCCGCCTCGCCTCGGTTCAGCTTCGAGACGCGAAGACCCAGGAGGAGTTCGCCTCCCGCATCGGGGATTTCGCGAAGACGGTTCCGAAAGGCACCTGGATCCTCGGAGGCGACTGGGACCATCAGCTCTGGGGCGGCGAGCTTCCCCGTCGAAGCTGGATCGACGCGCTCACCCCCGAGCACCCC
>DAISKN010000892.1:0-2403 GCA_036820975.1 Acidobacteriota bacterium
CCCGAGCCACGCGATCCATCCACACGGTGGATCGATCAACCGTAGGCGCAGCCGGTTCGAGCCTGGCGACCCAGACGGCCAGGACCGCAAACACTACACCGCCAGCGATATAGAGGATCTTCTGCTTCCTCTTCCGTGCTTCGGCGACCCCTTCTCTCTTGACGTCCATCTTGGCAAGCTCTCCTAATCTTAGCAGAGGCGCAAGTTGCGTGCCAGTCGGTCTAACTCCACAACCGTTGATATTCAAAGAATTAATAGGCACCCCTACTTGGCGGAGCGACAGAACGTCCGATTTCGAACACTACCTTGGCCGTCCTCGGGAACAACAATATTAGTGGCGCTCCGGTCCTCGGCTCCCAATACGAGAACCGGGGGCAAGAGGTTTTACAGGGCTCAAGGATTCAAGACGCCGCGACCCGGGACGAGGCTCTTCCCGGGCAGCTCGGCGGGCGCTTCGACACCCAGAAGGTCGAGGATCGTCGGAGCGACGTCGACGGCCTGGACTCGCCCGAGGTTCACCCCCTTCGGAATCCTGGGCCCGTAAGCGGCGAACACCGCGAGCATATCGCGGCGGGTGGGAACGAAAACGTGCTCGCCCGAAGGCTCGGTCCGCTCGACGACATCGGGCGAAGAGGTCGAGGTCGAAGGGTAGTAGCCCGGCGCGAAGTCGAGAAACAGATCCCCCGTCGACTCCCCTCCCGGCTGGAGAAGCCCCGTGGTCGAAGGCTCGAAGAACGCGGTCACGATGCGTCCGCCGGAGACGGGATCCTTCAGGCTCGAAAGCGCGCGCCGAAGCTCCTCCAGAGCCAACGGTTCTTCCTCGAGCGGCACGATTCCGCCCGGTCGATCGATCGAGTTGACGGCGACGGACGCATCCGACAGCGGCGGAGCGAGAGCGCGCGTACGGGACAGGTCGATCGAACCGTCGGGGCCGAGCGCGAGAAGCCCCGCCTTCTGGAGAGCGACGTTGAGATGGACGAGCTTGTCGATGCCCGACATCCCGTGGTCGCTCACGACGATAACGTGGGCCCGATCGTGGTCGGCGATATCGAGAAGCATTTCCAGGAACCGGTCCTGGACCGCGAAAGCTTCCGCGAGAACGGGCCAGATTTTATCCGCCAGGGCTTCGTCGTACCCTTCGAGGTCCGAAGCCAGGTAGCCGTAGAGCTCGTGAGCGACGTCGTCGACGACGGGGCTGTAGAGTAGAACCAGCCGATAGTCGCGGGAGAGCCCCCATCGCGCCTGGTCGAGGAGCTGCACCGCCAGGTGAAGCTCGGTCTCGAGGAACCGGCGCTCGGCCTCGCCCGAGCCTCCCTGCGGGAGAGTCCGACCGAAGCCGCCCGCGGAGTAGGCCAGACCGCCGCCGTTTCCCGCATAGGCCCGAAGACTCGGGGGCTCCCCCTCCAGCAGATCGCCCGGCGACGTCACCAGCTCCGAGGTCCCGCTTCGATAGAGGATGAAGCTCGACCCATCGGAAGAGAGCGTGAACAGCCGGAGAGAGAACCACGTGCTCCTCCCCTCGAGCGTCGCCGCGATGGGCGCGGAGAAGGATCCGGCGTCTCCCGGCTTCAACCGCGCGACGAAGGCATCCGGCTCCGACTCGGCCGCGATCTCGAGGGTGTCGAGCCCTTGCGTGGGATCGTCGGGATCGTCGAGAAACGAGCCGCGGTAACGCGACTCCCCCACGCCGAATCGAATCTCGCGCGCGTCCGCGCCAAGGACCGCTTCCCGAGCGATAACCTCGCCGCGCGACAGGGCGTCGGTATAGCCGTATACGACGTTGAGATCCGGCTGCGGCCGAAATGGGTAGACCTGGGGCGCGTGGAAGACATAGCTCGCGAGGCCGCGCGCCGCGGCCGTCGACCAGACGGGGTCTGCGTGCAGCGAGTCCGAGTAGAAGCCGTTCAGAGTTTCCAGCCGGCTCCCCGCGGACGGCGGGATCCGGAGCACCGAGTTGGCGGTGATGCCGCTCTTGTGACCGTGCTGTCCGGTGAACAGGAGGGCGTGCGCGGCCGCGGTCTTCGTGGGGAAGCTCGTCACCATCCCGTCCGACCAGGCCCCCCCGCGCACCATGCGGTCGAAGCTCGGAAGCTTCCCTTCGGCCAGCAGGCGGGAGGTTGTCACGTAGCCCGCGCCGTCGAAGGAGACGACGATGACCCGCGGAGTCTCCCGCGCCGCGTCGGTCGCCTGGAGCGCGAGCGCGAGCGCGAAAACCAGGTTCAAGGACCGCCCAGGTACCGGTCCCACCACAGGAGCTCGTGATGGTAGCGATGCACCACGTTCCAGGGCTTCCAACCGCCGTGATAGGAGTCCGGATAGCGTATGAATTTCGCGTCGACTCCGAGCTTCTTGTACGCGGTGTACATCTGCTCGGCCTGCTCGACGGGGACGCGGAAGTCGCTC
>DAISKN010000893.1:0-2386 GCA_036820975.1 Acidobacteriota bacterium
CCCGAAACGGTCTCTCCAGATCCAGCAGCGTGACGTCGGCGCGCGAACCGGGAGCGAGGGTTCCGCCCTCGACTTTCAGGATTCGGGCGGGCCCGGTGGACAGGAGCGCAACCATCCGCGGGAGCGACAGGATGCCCGGGCTGACGAGCCGATCGAGGCAGATCGCGACCGCTGTCTCGAGCCCCACGATCCCGAAGGGGGCCGAGTCGAAATCGTCGTCTTTCTCGTCCTGGTGATGAGGCGCGTGGTCGGTGGCGATGGCGTCGACGGCGCCGTCGCTCAAGCCTGCGAGAAGCGCCTGTCGGTCCTCCTCGGTCGTGAGCGGGGGCTTCATCTTGGCCTGGGTGTCGTAGTTGCCCACGCGCTCGTCGGTGAGGAGGAGGTGATGGGGCGTGACCTCGCAGGTGACCGCAAGCCCGCGCGACTTCGCGTCGCGCACCGACCGGAGCGCGCCCGCGGTCGAAAGATGGGCGACGTGAAATCGCGCGCCGGTGAGCTCCGCGAGACGGATGTTGCGCGCGACCGCGATCTCCTCCGAAGCCCGGGGGATTCCGCGAAGCCCGAGGGCGGTGGACCAGTAGCCCTCGTTCATGACTCCGCCCGGATGGAGCTCGAGCGTCTCGCAGTGCTCGATTACGGCGACGTCGAACATCTTCGCGTACTCCATCGCCCTTCGCATCACGTTCGGGTCGGAGACCGGCCGGCCGTCGTCCGAGATGGCGACGGCGCCCGCCGCCACCATCTCGCCGATCTCCGCGAGCTCTCGTCCCTCCATCGCCTTGGTGGTGGCGCCGATGGGATGAACCCGCGCCTTTCCCGCGGCCGCGGCCTTCTCGAGGATGTACTCCGTCACCGAGGCGCAGTCGTTCACCGGGCTCGTGTTCGCCATCGAGGCCACCGCAGTGAAACCGCCGGCGGCCGCCGCCGCGGTTCCCGTGGCGATGGTCTCCTTGTACTCGAAGCCCGGTTCGCGCAGGTGAACGTGCATGTCCACTAGCCCGGGGACGGCGACGAGTCCGCCGGCGTCGAGAACCTCCGTGCCCTCCCGGGGAATCGAGCCGCCGATGGCGGAAACCTTCCCGTTCTCGATGAGGACGTCCACCACGCGATCGAGGTCCTGGCTCGGATCGACGACCCGGGCTCCGCGGATCACGAGCCTTCCCATCACGACACCTCCGTCCCCGCCCCGGTGAGGAGGTAGAGAACCGCCATCCGCACCGCGACTCCGTTCGTGACCTGCTCCAGGATGAGGGAGTACGGCCCGTCGGCGACGGCTGACTCGATCTCGAGCCCGCGGTTGATGGGACCCGGATGGAGAATGATGACGTCCTTTCGGGCACGCTCGATTCGCGCCCGCGTCAGAGCGAAGAGGCGGAAATACTCCCGGACCGACGGGAAGTAGGCGCCCTGCATCCGTTCCTTCTGGACCCTCAGCATCATCACCACGTCGGCGCCCGCGAGGGCGTCCTCGATCGAGGGCGCGACTTCGACGCCGAGCTTTTCGACCTCGGGGGGAACGAGGGTCGGCGGTCCCGCGACCGCGACCGCGGAGCCCATCCGGGTCAGGAGCCTGACGTTCGAGCGGAAAACGCGGCTGTGCAGAAGGTCTCCCACGATCGCGATCTTGAGACCCCGGAGTGTTCCCTTGCGCTCGCGGATGGTGAAGGCGTCGAGAAGCGCCTGGGTCGGATGCTCGTGCATTCCGTCGCCGGCGTTCACCACCGCCGCCTCGAGGCGGCGGGCGACGAAGTACGGAGCCCCCGAGGCCGGGTGGCGCATCACGAGGACGTCCGGCGCCATCGCCTGGAGGTTCCGGACGGTGTCGAGGAGGGTCTCGCCCTTCGAGACGGAGCTCCCGGAGACACTCACGTTGACGGCGTCGGCGGAAAGGCGCTTCGCCGCGATCTCGAACGAGACACGGGTGCGGGTGCTGGGCTCGTAGAACAGGTTCACCACCGTGCGGCCCCGAAGCGTTGGCACTTTCTTGATGGCCCGGGTTCCAATCTCCTTGAACGAAGTCGCGGTATCGAGGAGGAGCGCGATCTCTTCGGCCGACAGGCTCTCGATGTCGAGGAGATCCTTTTTCTGGAGCCTCATCGGCTGTCGCTTGCCCGGAGGGCGGGAAGAGGGTTTCTTCGCATTGAACTCGTCATCGCATCAAGAACCGTTTTCTACCAGGACCACTTCGTCGCGGCCGTCTTCCTCCTCCAGGAGGACCTGAACCGAGTGCTCCCGCTTCGTTTCCAGCGCTTTTCCCACGTAGTCCGCCTGGATGGGAAGCTCCCGCCACCCGCGGTCCACCATCACCAGGAGCTCGATCTTCCGCGGCCTTCCGAAGTCGATGAGCGCGGTAATCGCCGCGCGCACCGTCCGCCCGGTGAAGAGG
>DAISKN010000894.1:0-2376 GCA_036820975.1 Acidobacteriota bacterium
GTCCATATCCACCCGGTGGTACGGCGGATCGGGAAGCTCGTCGAGAGGCGTCGGCGTTCGAAGCGGATTCTCGCGGATGCCGCGCCCGTCCTTCCAGGAGAGGTTCCCGACGTTCGAGAACGAACCGCCGGCGCGAAGGACCTGGAGGAGATCGAGGAGTGCCATCTCTCCCTGCGAGCGGACCACGAAGTCGACGAAGTCGGACTTCAGAACCGTGGCGCCGTGCTGCGTCGGAAAGTAGCCGCCCCATACGACGGGGATGCCGGGAAGGGATTCTCGAACGCGCTTCGAGACCGAGACCGCCTGGGTGAGCTGCGGTCCGGCCATCACCGTCGCGGCGAGAAGGCTCACTTCGTCTCGGGGGGCCTCCCCTAGAATCTGGACGATCGCGGCGGCCGGATCCGGCTCCAGATTTCCGTCGACGAAGCGGAACCGCTCGCGTCCCTCGAGGACCGCCGCGAGCGACATCAAGGACAGAGGGAGCGGCTGCTTCCCCGGCGTCGTCGAGATCGGGTTGTAGAGAACGATCACGGTTTCCTCAAGACGATGAGGAAATGATCGCCCCATTGCCTGAGCAGGGGAACGGAAGCGACGCGGTCTTCGAGCTTCTCGAGGACTCTCAGGAATCCCGGGTGGCGCGCCGCGAATCCTTCGAGGTACGGCGGGGGAACGAGAAGTCCGAGGGAGCGAAGCGCGACCCGCTCGAACCCCGCTTCCGCGAACGTCCGCTCGACCTCGGCCGGCGTGTAGTACCGCGTCCAGACCGTGCGGCCGTAGAACGGAACCGGCACGAAGTCGCGGGCGAAGCGCACGCGCAGGCGCCTCCAGTCTCCCCGTAGCCCGTAGAGAGCCATCTCCCAGGGGCAGACCCGGCCGATGATCGAAGCGGCGAGGATGCCGCCGGGGTTCAACCGTTCCGCGATCCGGCGCGCCGCGGCGGCGAGGTCGGGGACGCAGTTGAGGGGCCCGAGATCCGAGTAGGCGCCGTCGAACGTCCGGCCCTCGAGCCGGTCGAGCTCGTGGATGCCGAGATTCCTTACCTCGACCTTTCGCTCGAGCCCCGAGGCGCGGATCCGCCGCGAGGCCTCCTCGGCCATTTCCGGCGACCAGTCAATCGCGAGAACCTGGTAGCCCAACCGCCCGAGACGCTCGGCATCCGGACCCGGGCCGCAGCCGAGATCGAGAAGCCGGGACCCGGGAGCGAGCCGGCTCGTGATGGCGTCGATCGTGCGCCGCCTCATTCCCCGGATCACGGGGTTGCGCTGGTTCTCGTCGTGGTAGGTCTCGGCGACGGTGTCGAAAGCGCGCCGGGTCTCGACGAGGGCGTCGGCTCCCGGAGTCACGACAGACCTCCCGCGCGGAACCGAATCGAGCAGACGCACCGTTCGCAGAGAGGGTCGGCCGCGACCGAGAGCTTTCGCCGGAAGGGCGGGAGGTCCTCGCGCAGGATCCGATCGAGCGGCGATTCCCGCACGTTTCCGACCGGCGGGTGAAAGAAGCAGGGACGGACGGCGCCGTTCGCCTCGACCACGGCGCTGACCCACGGAGCGTTGCACGAGACTTTCGGGAACGGACCGTCGCCCCGCAACGCGGCGTAGTACGCGGGAATCCTGCGAAGCTTGTCCGGGTTTTCGGCGACGAAGCCCGTTCGAAAAGCCTCGCCCTCGTTCGCGATCGCGGCCTCGACGACAGAGCGAAACTCGGCGATCTCGTCGCGGTCGAGGAGGAGCGCGCCGCCCGAAGGCGGTTGCCTCCGCCCGAAGGCCGTGGAGGAAACGTCGGCGGCGAGAAAGGAAATCCCGGACAGGCCGAGCCCGCGGGCCTTTCGAATCAGCCGGGGAAGCTCACGGAAGTTGGCCTTATGGAGCGTCGCCCGCGCGAAGAGGGGAACCGACGGCCCCGCTTCGCGGAGGCGGGCGATGCCGGATTCGACGAGGCCCAGAGCGTCGACGCCACGTACCTTCTCATAGAGATCGCTCGTCGTCGCGTCGAGAGAGAGCGTCACGCGGGCGAATCGGGAGGCGACCTCGGTCGCGTGGCGCGCCAGGAGAAGGCCGCTCGTGAGGAGCTCCAGCCGGAGCGATCGTTCCAGGAACAGGTCGGCGACGGCGAAGACGTCGGGCCGGAGGAGCGGCTCGCCCCCGGAGAAGACAACTACGCGGGTGCCGAGCCCGGAGAGCGAGCGGGAGACCTCCGAGATCTCCTCCAGAGTCAGATCGTCTTCCCCCGTGCTCCTCCACCAATCGCAGGAGACACACCGGCTGTTGCATCGGCTCGGGGGGTAAAGGATGAGGAGCGGAACGACGAACGTCCGGTGGGTGAGCTCCGAGGCTCCTATCTTGAGAGTGGTGCTCAGCGAAGACAAATCTTCACCCT
>DAISKN010000895.1:0-2373 GCA_036820975.1 Acidobacteriota bacterium
TTCTCGTGGACGAGGGAGCCCACGCGAGCGCCGTGACGGGCGTCTTTCCAACCGTCACCTACCCGAGCCACGCGACGATGCTGACGGGGGTCGCCCCGGCAGGCCACGGGATCTACTCGAATCACCCCTTCGACCCCTTCTCGCGGAACCAGGACGGCTGGTACTGGTACGCCTCGGACTTCAAGGCGACGACGCTCTGGGAGGCCGCGGAGAACGCGGGTTTTCGCGCCGCGAGCGTCGACTGGCCGGTCAGCGTCGGCGCCAACGTCTCTTTCAACATCGCCCAGTACTGGCGGGCGGGCAATGCCGAGGACCTCAAGATCATCCGGGCGCTGTCGACGAAGGGACTTCTGGACGAAGCGGAAGCGGCTCTCGGATCCTATCCCGAGGGCAACGACTACTCGATCGCCGCCGACCGGCGGAGGACTGAGTTCATCGAGTTCGTCCTGGAACAGAAGGAACCGGCGTTCCTGACGGCGTACTTCTCCGGCCTCGACTCCGTGCAGCACGAGACGGGACCGGGAAGCCGGGAGACGTTCGAGGCGCTCGAGGTCCTGGACGGGCTGGTGGGGAGGCTCCGCTCGAAGGCCCGGGTGCTGTGCGTCGTTTCCGACCACGGCTTTCTTCCGTCCGATCGGGAGCTCCACCTCAACGCGGCGCTGCACGAGGCGGGTCTCATCGCCGTGGATGCGTCGGGTGCCGTGTCCGGTTGGAGGGCCTTCGCCTGGGATCAGGGTGGATCGTCCATGGTGATTCTGGCGAGCCCGGACGATGCGGCGGTCCGGGACCAGGTCCGCGATATCCTGAAGACACTCCCGGGGATCGATCGAATCCTCGAGAACGAAGAGGCTCGAGCTCTCGGGGGATACCCGGAAGCGGCCTTCCTCGTCGGGCTCGCGAGGGGATTTCGAGGCGGCGCGGAGCTCGACGGTCCCGTCGTGCGTCCGGGAAAGACGGGAGGAACCCACGGGTATCTTCGGAGCGTTCCCGATATGGACTCCGCTTTCTTCCTCGCGGGCGAAGGCGTTCCCCGCGGTCTCGACCTGGGCCGCATCGACATGCGCGACATAGCGCCCACGCTCGCGGGCGTTCTCGGCGTCGCTCTCGAAGGAGCCGAAGGCCGCAATCTGCTGGTAGCTCATGGCAAAAACGATTCCGCATTTCATCGGCGCTAGCGTCAAGAGGCGGGAAGATCCCGCGCTCGTCACCGGCTCGGGCAACTACACCGCCGACATCCCTCTCGAGGGCGCGGTTCCGATGACTTTCGTGAGGAGCCCCTACGCCCACGCCCGGGTCGAGCGCATCGACCCCGCGCCCGCGCTCACCGTCCCGGGGGTGCTCGCCGTCTTCACTCTCGACGATCTGCTTCCGCTTTTGAAGCTGCCCCTCCCGGTGATCGCGGAAGCGGACGGCGGGACGTTCGAGGAAGTGTTCTCGACCGAAAGATACCCTCTCGCGGGAGATAGGGTCCGTCACGTGGGCGATCCGGTGGCAGTGGTGGTGGCGAGCGACCCTTACGCCGCTGCCGACGGCGCTGCCATGGTCTCCGTGGACTACGCTCCTCTCGAGCCGCTCACGACTCCCGATCGTGCCCTCTCGACGGACGCCCCCTCGCTCCACGACTCCCCACACGGCAATCGCGCCTTCGTGTGGACGCTCGATGGGGGCGACGTCGAGAGCGCCTTCGCGAGGGCCGCCAAGGTCGTCGAGCTGGATGCCTCGATCCAGCGGCTCGTCCCCAACGCCATGGAGCCGCGCGCGGTCGCCGCCCGCTTCGACCGGGCGACGGGATTCACCCTGTGGTCTTCGACTCAGATGCCGCATCTGCTGCGCGACCACCTCGCCAAGATTCTGGGGGTCGAAGCCAGGTCGATCCGGGTCATCGCCCCCGAGGTGGGCGGCGGTTTCGGGGCGAAGTGCAACGTATACGGTGAGGAGGTCCTCTCCCTCGTCCTCGCGCGGCATCTGATGCGGCCCGTCCGGTGGGCGGCGACGAGGAGCGAGGACTATTTCGCCACGACCCACGGGCGCGACCAGCGCGGAATCCTGAGGCTCGCCGCCGACGCAGAAGGGAAGGTTCTGGCGGCCGACCTTTCGCTCGTCATGGACTGCGGCGCGTATCACAGCCGCGCTACTCCCGGAATCCCGCCCCTCACCGGGCTCATGATGACCGGCTGCTACGACGTCCCGCGCGCGCGCGCCCGGGCCGTCGGCGTATTCACCAACAAGGTCTGGAGCGAGCCCTATCGGGGCGCCGGCCGGCCCGAGGCCGCGTACCTCATCGAGAGAGGGATGGACCTCCTCGCCGCCGAGCTCGGGAAGGAACCGGTCGAGATCCGGCGACGGAACTTCATCCAGCCCGACAGGTTTCCC
>DAISKN010000896.1:0-2360 GCA_036820975.1 Acidobacteriota bacterium
GATGGCCTCCACCTCGCCGGTCTCCGAGTGGATCCACAGGGGCAGGGGCGTGCCCCAGTAGCGCTCGCGCGAGAGGGCCCAGTCCACGTTGTTGGCGAGGAAGTCGCCGAAGCGGCCCTCCTTGATGTGCTCGGGGATCCAGTTCACCGCCCGGTTGTTCGCGATGGCGTTGTCCTTGAGCGCCGTCGTCCGGATGAACCACGCGGGACGGGCGAACTGGATGAGTGGATCCTCGTCGGCGCGCCAGCAGAAGGGGTACTCGTGGCGGTAGGTCTCGTGGTGAACGAGAAGACCGCGCTCCTTCAGATAGCGCACGATCTCCTTGTCCGCGTCCTTGACCCACTTCCCCTGAAGCCGCGGAATGTCGGCGGTGAATCGACCGTCGGGGCTGATGGCGCAGAGGAGCGGCGCCTGGGTGGGATCGAGGTAGCCCGACAGGATCTTGCGGTGCAGCTCGTGGTCGACTTCGCCGAAGGCCGGAGCTTCGTGAACGAGTCCGGTTCCCTGATCGAGCTCGACGAACTCCGCGGCGAGCACCTTCCAGTAAAGGGGCTCGAAGCCGCCGTGCCTCGTCTCGACGGTCTTGTCGCCATGCGTCTCGTAGTACTCGTCGAACGGGGGTCGATAGCGTTTCCCGAGAAAAGCCAACCCCTTCGCCTCGCGGACTACCGGGAGATCCCGCCCGAGCTTCGCCGCGAGCGTCTCGCGAAGGGCGGCCGCAACCACCAGCTTCCGTTCGCCGTCCTGAACGACGACGTAGTCGAACTCCGGCTTCACCGCCGCGTACATGTTGGAAGGGAGAGTCCACGGGGTCGTCGTCCACACCAGAAGCGACGTGTCGGGCTCGTCGATGAGCGGGAACGCGACGAAGACCGAGGGATCGTCCACGGTCTTGTAGCCCAGCCCCACCTCCGCCGCCGAGAGCGCCGTCCCGCCCTGCGCCCACCACCAGACCACCTTGTGTCCTTTATAAAGGAGGTTCTTTTCGAGGAGACGCGAGAGCGCCCACCAGACACTCTCGATGTAGTCCTTGTGGTAGGTGACGTAGGCGTCGCGGAGGTCGAGCCAGTGGCCCATCTGCTCCGTCATCCGCTCCCACTCCTGGGTGTAGCGGAATACGGAGTCCTTGCAGCGCTGAATGAACGCCTCGACTCCGTAGGCCTCGATGTCCGCCTTGCCGTGGATTCCGAGCTCTTTCTCGACCTCGACCTCGACCGGAAGCCCGTGCGTATCCCAGCCCGCCTTTCGCGGAGCGTAGAAGCCGCGCATCGTCCGATAGCGGGGGAAAATGTCCTTGAAGACCCGCGTCAGCACGTGGCCGTTGTGAGGCTTTCCGTTCGCCGTGGGGGGGCCGTCGTGCCAGACGAAGCTCGGGGCGCCGCGGCGCCCCTCGACGCTCTTTTCGAAGATCCTGTTCTCTTTCCAGAAGGCGCGAACCGCTTCCTCGGCTTTCGGGAAGTCGACGATGGCCTCCGCCTTCAAAAATCGGGGGGAGTCGGTCATAAGAGGCTATCTTAACGCTTGCAGCAGCTCTTCGATCAGCGAGTCGAGATAGCCGTTCAACCCCTCGCTCGATTCCGCGCCGAGCTCTTTCGATTCGAACGTGAGCGCCTTCGCCTCCTTCAGGTCGCGCCGCGCGCCCTCGGCGTCGCCGGTGATCCTGCGCATCGAAGCGGCGATGACCAGGGTCTCCTTCCGGGTGGACGAAGGCTGCTTCAGAAGTTTTTCGGCAATCTCGAGCGCCTCCAGGCGAGCCCTGCGCGCCTCGTCCGCCCGGCTCGCGGCCTCGAGGTGATACCCCTGCACGCGGCGGAACTCGCACCAGAAGTTGTCGTCGCGCTCGAGGAGCTCGTTCACCTTCTCCGCCACCTTCAGCCTCGCGACCATCGGGATCTCGAAGTACGGAACGAGCGGGCCGTCGATCGAAGCATCCCTCTCGAGCATCTTCGCGAGCTCGTCGACCTTTTCCCTCGGTATCGCCTCGAAGTCCCCCATGTACGCCGTCAAACGGCATTGTTTGCAGGTGTAGAGGAACTTATCCGTCGTCGCCGGCCAGAACACGTACTGGAGCTTCGACGGCTCCTCGTAGACGTAGCTCCCGTAGCTCCCGGGAACCTGGAACTCGTTCACCGCCCCGCAGACCGGGCAGGTCACCTGGGTCGGAAACCAGGTGGTGGCAAGGGCATTCGAAGCGACGGTGAAGAGGAGCGCAAAGGCGAAGCCGAGCCGGAGCTTTCTCATGAGGACAGCGTCTCTATGCGGGGATTGTAGCCGAGAAGACCGGCAGAGCCTCTCATGACATGTGACCTACCGGTCACATATGATTCCGGTCATGGACGACGTGTTCAAAGCCCTCGCCG
>DAISKN010000897.1:0-2354 GCA_036820975.1 Acidobacteriota bacterium
CGACGAGGTGGCCCCACACGCCGCCGATGAGGCGGGTCGCGAGCTCAATCGAGCACAAGCACTGGGGCTGCGAGGGCCCGCTCATCATCGACGCCCGGCTGAAGCCCCATCATGCGCCGCCTCTCATCGAGGATCCCGAAGTGAGCAAGCGCGTCGACGGGCTCGCGTCGAAGGGGCGGAGCCTCCACGGAGTCCTGTGATGATTCCCTCGCGCCGCGATTTCCTCCTCGGCCTCGCCGCCGCGCTCCCCGCCGCTCTTTCGTGCCGGAGCCGCGGAAGTCTTCCCCTCGGCGAGTTCGTGCCCCGCAGCATGCTTCGTGTCCCGGAGACGCCGGAGGCGGAAATCGCAAGGGCCCGTTTCGCCGCGATCGACTTCCACAGCCACCTCAGCTGGTCGGCGGCGGGGCTCGGAGCCGAGCCCTACGGGGAGCGCATGCGCTCGCTCGCGCCCGTCTCTTCCCTGCTCGAGGTCATGGACCGGAGAAACATCCAGACGATGGTGAACCTCACCGGCGGCGTGGGCCAGGGGCTGGACTCGATACTCGCTGCTTTCGACCGCGCCCACCCGGGACGCTTCCTGACATTCACCGAGCCGTCGTGGAACGCTTTCACTCGACCCGACTTTCCGGCGTTCCAGGCGGAGCAGATCGAGAAAGCGCACCGGATGGGAGCGAAAGGGCTGAAGCTGACGAAGAACCTCGGACTCTACCTGCGCGAGCGGGTGACCGAGGGGCCCCTGGTCGCGGTCGACGATCCGCGCTTCGATCCGATGTGGGAGACGGCGGGCGCCCTCGGGATTCCCGTCGCCATCCATGTCTCCGATCCGGATGCGTTCTTCCTCCCGACGGACCGTTTCAACGAGCGCTACGAAGAGCTCTGGAACCACCCCGACTGGTCCTTTCACGGAAAGGACTTCCCTTCGAAGGAGTCGATCCTCGAGGCCCGCAACCGGGTCTTTGCCCGGCACCCTCGCACCCGGTTCGTCGCGCTTCACGTAGGAAACCGCTCGGAGGATCTCGACTACGTGGAGTCCTGCCTGGACCGGTATCCGAACATGCACGTCGAGATCGGCGCCCGCATCGGCGAGATCGGCCGCCAGCCGCGGGCGGCGAAGCGGTTCTTCGAAAGGTACCAGGACCGCATCCTCTTCGGGACGGACGCCATCCCTCCCCCGCTCGGGCTCGAGACCCCGCAGCAGATCTTCGGGGACGAGCTCTACGAGATCTACTTCCGGTTCCTGGAGACGGCGGACGAGTACTTCGACTACGCCCCGGCCCCGGTCCCCCCGCAGGGACGCTGGCGAATCTACGGCCTCGAGCTCGAGGAGACGATCTTGAAGAAGGTCTACCACAACAACGCGGCGCGGCTCCTGGGCCTTGCTTGACCGCGGGCAGGGAAGAGAAGAAAAAAACCCCTCTTCCCTATGTAGAATGAAGAGAGCAGTTGTGGATGACGCTCGCGACGCAACGGTGTTATCGTCGCCTTCATGATTCCCGCGTTCCTGCTCCTGCTTCAATGGCCGCTTGACGCCCAGCTGCTTGCCGTCGAGGATGCCCGCGACGACGCCGCTCCTCTCATCGAGGCCCTGGAAGGTCCTCACGCGCGCCAGGCGATTCGCGCGCTCGGTCGATTCGAGCGGCCCGAGCTTGCTTCAGCCGTCCTTCCCTTTCTTTCCTCGGAGGATCCCGACCTGCGCATCGAGGGTTTGACCGCTCTCGCGCAGATGCGCGCCACGGCGCCGCTTTCACCGCTCTTCGCGAGCGAGCGGGATCCTCGGGTGAGAGCGGTTCTCTACGAATCGGTCGGCCGTCTTCCCGAAGCGACCGAGGACGCGTTGGTTCCGGGTCTTGGAGAGGAAGACAGGGTTCGACTGGGCGCCATGAAGGGGCTCGAGAGCTTCTACCGCGGACGGGAGTTGGCGCCTTCGGCGAGCGCAATCGCCGCGATCCGCCGCGTCGTGCGCGAATCGCGCTCTTCCAGGGTCCGCCAGCTCGGGCTTCTCGTGCTCAATCGCGCGTCCGATCGGGATCCGGAAGCGCTCGAGGCCGCGCTCACCGACGCGGATCCTCTCGTTCGCCGACTCGCGGTCGCCGGACTGAAGGAATGGCGAGACGATCCTTCGGCCATCGTGCGCTATGAGGCTCTGCGGGTGGACGGAAGCTGTGCGCGCGCAGAGGCTTCTCTCTCGGACGTGAGCGAGCACGTCGTTCTTCTCGCGATCGATCTCCTCGGAAGCGGATGCCCGCCGGGGCCGCTCGAGCGTCTCCTGGAGGAGAACCAGGGGTGGCGGCGTCCGGCTCGCGCGCTGGTCTCGCTCGCAACCGTCGCGCCGGATCGAGCGCGCGTCGGCGTGG
>DAISKN010000898.1:0-2346 GCA_036820975.1 Acidobacteriota bacterium
AGATCCGCGAACCGGTTCAAGATCCGTTGGCGGTCCTTCCCGGGAAGATCCCGCCATCCTGGAAACGCGGCCGAGGCCGCGCGCGCGGCGGCGTCGATATCCTCGGCCGTGCCTTCCGCGACTCTGCCGAGCGACGTGTTGTCGACCGGCGTCAGGTTCTCGAAAGTCCGGCCGGAGCTCCCCCGCTGGGGCTTCCCGTCGATGAAATGGATCGTCGCCTCGTCCCGGAACCGTCGGAGAAAGCCCGCGGCCTTGCGGACGTTCTCCTGGAGCTTCTCACTCATGGAGATCCTCCCACTCCGCTTCCGAGACGATTCGGTTCTGAAGGCGCCCGAGGCCTTCGATCTCGACCACCACCTCGTCGCCGGGCAGGACGTTCGAAAGACCCTTCGGGGTGCCCGTCGAGATCATGTCGAAAGGCTGGAGCGTCATGAAACTCGTCACGTACTCGAGGAGGAACGGAATGTCGAACACCATGTCGCGGGTGTTGCCCTGCTGCCGGAGCTCGCCGTTCACGTAGGTGCGAATCTCGAGCGACTGGGGATCGGAGACGTCGCTCTTCTCCACGATGCAGGGTCCGAGAGGCGTGAGCCCGTCCCGGCACTTCACTCTCAGGTTGGGCCGGTAGAAATTCTCGAGGTAGTCCCGGACGGCGTAGTCGTTCGCGATCGTAAAGCCCAGGACGTAGTTCATCGCCTCGGACCTTCTGACCTTGCTCGCGGTCCTTCCGATCACCACCACGAGCTCTCCCTCGAAGTGCATCATCTCGACCCCATCGGGTCGACAGGAGTACCGCTTGTGTCCGGTCAGGCTCGAGGAGGTCTTGAAGAAGAGGAGGGGTTCTTCCGGGGCCTTGAAGTCGAGCTCCTTCGCGTGGTCCCTGTAGTTGAGCCCGAGCGCCAGAATCGTCCCGTGAGGCGGGGGAAGCCAGGTGACCTCGTCTTCTACGAGAACGCGGCCGTCGACCGTGTGAAGCCGCCCGCCTTCGTCGACGGTGACGTCGTGGATTGCGCTCTGGTGGCGCACTCTCGCCCGCCGCATGCGAAGGCATTATGGATCTTTTTGCCGGTAATCGCTCTCGGCGACGACGGGATTGGTCAGCTCGAGAAGCCCCACGGCCTCGATCGTCACCACGTCTCCCGCGACGACGTCGACTCTTCCCGGCGGGACCCCGGTCGCTATCGCGTCGCCCTCTTCGAGCGTCATGAATGAAGTGACGGCCTCGATGAGCTCCGGGATTCTCCAGACGAGATCGCGAGTCGTTCCCTCCTGCACGAGCGCGCCGTTCACCCGGCATCGAAGAGTGATGTCATGCGGGTCACGGACCGAGTCCCGGGGAACGACGGCGGGGCCTAGAGGCCCGAAGGAGTCGAAGCACTTCGTCCGCACGGGAGGTCGAAAATGGCTCGTCTCCTTCAGGCTGAAGTCGTTCAGGAGCGTATACCCCTTGATGCAGTCGAACGCCTCTCTCCGGTCTACGCGTCGGGCGCGGCGCGCCACCACGACGGCGAGCGAAGGGCCCGGCTGAATCGCCGGAATCCCGTCGGGGTGGACGACGGGAGAGAGATGAGAGGTGAGGGTGTTCGCCGGCTTGACGTAGAGGACAGGCGCCTTCGGAGGCTCCGCGAGCCTCGAGATCTCCGAAGCGAAGTTGAGGGCGACGCCGATGACCATGGGCGCTCACAGAATCCCGTATTCTCGCGCCACCTGCACGATCTTCTTCTGGTTGGTCTCGCTCGGCAGGACGAGCGGCAGCCGGAGCGTCGGCTCGATGAGCCCCATCTGCCCGAGGAGGAACTTGAGCGGGCCGGGGTTGGTCTCGATGAAGAGCACGTGGTTGAGCTCGAGCATCTTGAAGTGCAGATCCTGCGCGTCCTGAAATCGGCCGGCCTGGAACAGCTCGTAGAGATCCGCGACCTCGCGGGGCGCGACGTTGGCGGTCGCGCTCACGTGGCCGGAGCCTCCGACGGCGAGCATGGGAAAGCAAAGGGTCTCGATCCCCGAGTACACGCCCCAGTCCCTTCCCACCACCTTCAGGTTCCAGGAGACCTGCAGGTAGTCGGGGTTCGCCTCCTTGATTCCGAAGACGTTCGGACAGGCATCGCGGATGCGCTTCTGCGTCTCCGGCTCGATGTTGACCGCGGCCCTCCCGGGAATGTTGTAGAGCATCATCGGGAGGTCCTCGACGGCTCCCGCTATTCGCGTGTAGTGCTCGAAGAGCCCCTGCTGCGAAGGCTTCACGTGGTAGGGCGCGACCGCGAGGATTCCGTCCGCTCCCACCTCCCGCGCGTACCTGCTCAGCTCGACGCTCTCCTCCGTCCAGTTCGACCCCGTTCCCGCGAGCAC
>DAISKN010000899.1:0-2346 GCA_036820975.1 Acidobacteriota bacterium
GCCATGAGCACCGGCCTCCCGGTTGTCGCTTTCTCCCTGGGCGCGATCCCCGAGCTCATAGAACACGAACGTTCGGGATCTCTCTGCGTGGGCTTGGATACCGAATCCCTTCTCCAGGGGATTGATTTCTTCTGGTCCGATCCAGCCGCCTGGGAACGCGCGCGAGAACTAAGTCATCGCCGTTTTGCGCAGAGCGACTTCCAGTGCTCAGCCGAAGCGTTCGCCCGCTCCTGGCGTCGATTGTTCTCCCTGGATCTCCCGGACCAACGACAGCACGATTCCGCTCCGGGTCGCGGGACGACGAGGGAGGAGCTAACATAGATACGATCCCGTTTCTAGAACCTTACAGCCCAGAGATCGAACGATAGCTTTGCAGGGAAAAGAGATTCGCATGCCCGCGAGCGCTGGAGCTTTCTCTGCGACTCCGGCCAAGAACCGTGCGTCGAGACGGAGCGAGGGGATGTCTCCCAGTCCGGTCGTGGCGTTCCTGCTCGCCGGTTTCGCGACGTACCTCGCGGAGGACTGGCTCGCGGGTCTCGGGATCCTCGTTCTGTGGATGATCTGGAAGGTGCTCTTCGAGGACGGAGCGCCTCCCGTGCTCGCGATGGCCCTGAGCTTTCAGTGGATGCAGGTGACGCTCGGCCTCTACTACTTCGGGCTCACCGGCAGGCAAGTCGAAGCGATGTACGCCAGCGATTATCGGCCGATGGTTCTCATCGGTCTCGGCTGTGTCTTGGCGCTCCTCGCAGGGCTGGCGGCGGGTCTGAAGCTGGCGGACTCCCGACTCGACAGAAAGCGAAGCGGAGCGAACTTCGCCTTCCCCTGGCGCGGCCTCTTCATCGGATACGTCGCGTCGATCTTCTTGAGCGCTTTTCTTCACGAAGTTGCGTGGTACGTACCGTTGTTGACTCAGGGGATTCTTGCCATAAGTTTCTTGAGACTAGGCCTCCTGTATCTCATCTTTCGGCGTCTGACCCAGCCGAGCATGCGATGGACCTGGTTCATCGGAATCCTCGTCGTGGAGCTCGTTTTGGGTTTTAGTGGTTATTTCGCCGGGTTTCGCGAGCCTCTCGTTCTCGCGGCCCTCGCTCTTGTTGAGTGCTTCGACCGGCGAGTGCCGTCGCATTGGGTGCGCCTCGGAGGGCTTGCGGTCGCCATGGTGGTGTTGGCGGTCTTATGGCTCGGAATCCGAACCACATACCGCCAGGAGTTCGCGCGCGAGAGTTTTGCGAGTTCGAGGTCGGAGCGCCTCGGAACGCTCGGGACTCTTTCGTCGGAATGGCTCGAAAGCGACTCCTCGACCATGGTCACCGACGTGGACCGTCTCGTCGAGCGCCTCTGGGCGATCTACTATCCGGCGATCGCCGTGAGCCGCGTCCCCGATGTCCTGCCCCATGAGGGCGGCGCTATCATGTGGTCGGCGCTCAAGCATATCGTCACCCCGAGAATCCTCTTTCCCGATAAAGGCGTTCTACCGTCCGACAGCGAGCTCGTTCGCCTGTACACCGGAATTCCAGTGGCTGGCGCCGATCAAAACACCAGCATCGCGTTCGGCTACGCCGCCGAGTCTTACGTGGATTTCGGCATACCGCTGATGTTCCTGCCTGCGCTCGTATACGGGTTCCTCATGGGATTGCTCTATCGCGCTGTCTACTACTTGATGCACCACCGAGAGCTCGCTGTGGCGTTGGTCAGCGTGGTTTTCTGGTTGAGCCTCTATCTCTTCGAGCGGTCCTGGATCAAGACGTTCGGGCTTACGCTCACGCTCGTCGTTTATCTCGGCGCGGTCGTATGGTTGTTGGATCGGCATTTTAGAGCAGCGGCCGCAAAGCTCTCCGCAAAAGGGCGGATCGCGACCACTCGGGGTCGTCCTACCAGTTATCTCCCGGGCGGTGGAGTCAATGGCGGTGCGAGTCCTTCACGTCTCTAGCTACTTCGCGCCCGCTTTCGCGTACGGAGGACCACCGAGGACGATCTCGGGTCTTTGCACGGCGCTTGGAGAGTCCGGCGTCGAAGTCAGCGTGTTTACAACGACAGCGAACGGACCCGAAGACCTGCCGGCTTCTTCCGATGACGGGAGCCTGCTCGAGGGTGTTCGAGTGCACTACTTTCCCCGGTCCACGCCGCGCCGGTTCTTCGGGGCAAAGGGCATGCGGGGAGCCCTGCGGCGAGAGATCCCTTCGTTCGAGCTGGTTCACGTGCACGGAGTCTGGAACGTTCCCGGGTGGCTCGCCATCGATGAATGCCGCCGGCAACGGGCTCCTTACGTAGTCTCTCCTCGCGGCATGCTCGACCCGGGGTCCCTGTCGCATCATCGGATGCGGAAGGAGATCTTCTATCGTCTCC
>DAISKN010000900.1:0-2326 GCA_036820975.1 Acidobacteriota bacterium
CGAGCGGTCTCGCGCCCCTTCTCCCCGATCTTCGGATCCGACTTCAGGCCCTTCTGGACCAGGGGTCGGTGTCCGAGCCGGTCCACGCGTTCGACGTCGCCTCAATTTCCGTGGAGTCCGACTCCGGCCGATTGCGTGTGGAGCTCGAGCCAGCGGTCGAAGCCGAGGGTCTCGTATCGCGGGAGGAGATGCAGTCTCTCTTGAACTCGATCGATGCCTATCTTCTGAGCCAGCTCCGTCATCGTTCCCGCAACCGTCTGGAGACTCATCGAGGCTTCACTTTTCTCGTTTCCGCGGGGGAGGGCGGGAAGTCGCCCATCCTGGACGCCGATGAGACCCGGTCGCGGATCGACGATCTCGATGGCGGCATTCCGGCCTATGTCCTCGCGGAAGTGTCGAAGCACGTCTTCGAATGCGAGATTCGAGCCACGTACCCCTTTCGAACCGCCCCGATGAGCTGTCCTCGGCATCGATAGCCTCGAGTGAAACGACACCTACCTGCGGAAGTAGAAGTTCCGCTCACTTCGTCGAACCTGCCCGAGCGGAGACGACAATCTCATGCTGAGCGACGAAGGAAGGCTCAAGATCCTTCTGCGACGATCGCCGGAGAGAGCGTCGCATCCAACTGCCACGTTCACGGCTCACCTCGGGCGACGCATCACCCCGGTCGTCGTGTAAACTGAGGCCGTGCCGGTACTGCTCAGGTTCGTGGATATCGATTCTTCTTCTACAGTTTGGAGGATCGGGAGCCACCTCACGTTCACGTTGCCCACGCTGGGCGTTACGCAAAGTTCTGGCTTGATCCGGTGAATTTGGCGTCGAACCGCGGCTTTCGAGATCACGAGTTGACGGTTATCCGTAAACTTGTGGAGGCGAATCGAGAATTTTTCTTGCAGAAATGGAATGCCTGCTTTAGTGGCCAGCAGTGAAGCGACCGCAGTTGATGTGTCTTGTTCGACTGATGCAATGATTGTCGTATTGGACGATGGTCGAACAGTATCTGTTCCCTTGATGTGGCTTCCTAGGCTTCTGAATGCTACCGAGAAACAGAGAAAGGACTGGGAGCTCATTGGCAGCGGGGTCGGCATCCATTGGGAAGAGATCGACGAAGACATTTCCGTTGCAAGCCTGCTGAATCCAGAGAAGTTCATGAGGCTGGCTAACGACGCGTTGCACCCGACGCCCGTTCGGGCGCTGCCGCGCCCTCCGCGGATTCCCTCCGCTCGCGAAAAGCGCCCGCGTCGGCGCGGCTGAAAGCTTAGTGGTCGGCGGACTGCAAAGCGGTCGCGAGTATTTCCGAAACGTAGAGTGTGTGGGTGCGGCTCGCCTGACCACGCCGCCCTCGCGGGCGCTCATCGCCGTCATCCGCGGTCAGCTTCCTCCTCACTGCCGGATGTTCACGTCCAACCTGCGGGTGCGAGTTCCCGAGACGGGCTTCTCCACCTATCCGGATGCCGCCCGTCTGCGGACGGACCCTGCGCGCGGTGGACGACGCTCTCGCGGTGGCAAATCCTGTTCTCCTGGTCGAGGTCACGAGTCGATCGACGGAGGAGTACGACCGATTCACCGCTTGCGAGCCTGCTGCAGCACCGTCGCCACCTCCTTATGTCCCCCCTCCAGCGCTCGCCCTAGAGCCGTCGAGCCGTCGTCCGCTTTCATGCGGGGGTCGGCGCCGGAATCGAGGAGAAGGGTGACGGCTTCGAGGGCTCCGGCGGCGGCGGCACAAGAAAGAGGCGTAATTCCCCTCTCGCCCTTCGAGTTCACCCATGCCCCCGCTTCGAGGGCCACTCGAATCACCGCCGGATGATCGCAGCCGGCGAGGAGAGCGGCGTCTCGATCCTTGGGACGGGCCTTGGCCTGAAGAAGAGTCCGAAGCGCCCAGGGGCTGTCTTCCCTGGCGGCGACGACGATCGCCGTCTCTCCGGCGTTGTCGAAGCCGGTCGCTTCGAACGAAGGGTCGGCGCCCGCCGCCAGGAGGCTCACCAGGATCTCGAGGCGCCGATGCCGCAGCGCCGCCATGAGGGGAGTCTCGTAGAGGTCGGTATCGAAGCCGTTCACGTCCGCGCCCTCCGCGATGAGGCGAGAGACGGCTTCCTGGTCGCCTTCCCGGATGGCGTCGTGGAGGCGATCCTCCAGTCTGGGCGTCGCTCCCGCCGCCCGGAGGAGGTCCGCGATCTCGGAGGCGCCCGAGGCCTCGGCGATGGTGAGGGCGGAGACTCCGAAGTCATCCCGATGGGTGACATCGGCTCCGCTCGCGATGAGCAGGCGGACCGACTCCGGCTGGTTCTCGGCGGCGACGAGAAGAGCGGTCTGTCCTTCGCCGTCG
>DAISKN010000901.1:0-2324 GCA_036820975.1 Acidobacteriota bacterium
GATGCGTCCTTCGGAGAGCACGTGGACGAAGTCGGGCACGATGTAGTTGAGGAGCCTCTGATAGTGGGTGATGACCAGCATCGCCCGGTCGGGGCCCCTCAGAGCGTTCACGCCGTTGGCGACGATCCGGAGAGCGTCGATATCGAGTCCGGAGTCGGTCTCGTCGAGGACCGCGAATCTCGGCTCGAGGACGGCCATCTGGAAGATCTCGTTCCGCTTCTTCTCCCCGCCCGAGAACCCCTCGTTCACCGGCCGGTTGATGAGGTCCTCGTCGAGCTCGACGAGCTTCACCTTCTCCCGGACGAGCTTCAGGAAGTCCATGGCGTCGAGCGGATCCTCGCCGCGTGCCTTGCGGTTGGCGTTGAGCGCCGCCTTGAGGAAATAGGTGTTGTTCACCCCGGGAATCTCGACCGGATACTGGAAGGCGAGAAAGACGCCCTGGTGAGCGCGCTCCTCGGGGGTCATCGCCAGTAGGTCCTGGCCGAGATAGGTCACGCTTCCCTCGGTCACCTCGTAGGTCTCCCGTCCGGCGAGCACCTGGGAGAGTGTGCTCTTTCCCGAGCCGTTCGGGCCCATGAGCGCGTGGACTTCGCCGCCCCGGATTGTGAGATCGATTCCGTGGAGGATCTCCCGTCCATCCACGTTCGCATGAAGGTTCTTGATTTCGAGCATGATTCCTTATCCGACGCTCCCTTCGAGGCTCACGCCGAGGAGCTTCTGCGCCTCGACCGCGAACTCCATCGGGAGCTCCCGCAGAACTTCCCGGGCGAAGCCGTTCACGATCATCGAGACCGCGTCCTCCGTCGGGATGCCGCGCTGGTTGCAGTAGAAAAGCTGATCGTCTCCAATCTTGGACGTCGTCGCCTCGTGCTCCATCTGCGCCGTGGGGTTCTTCACCTCGATATAGGGAAACGTATGGGCGCCGCACTGATCGCCGATGAGCAGCGAGTCGCATTGCGAGTAGTTCCGGGCGTTTTTCGCGCTCTTCAAGATCTTCACCAGCCCCCGGTAGGTGTTCTGGCCGTGGCCGGCGGAGATTCCCTTGGAGACGATGGTGCTCCGGGTGTTCTTCCCGATGTGGATCATCTTGGTCCCGGTGTCGGCCTGCTGGTAGTTGTTGGTGACCGCGACCGAATAGAACTCTCCCACCGAGTCGTCTCCGAGAAGGATGCAGCTCGGGTACTTCCAGGTGATGGCGGAGCCGGTCTCGACCTGGGTCCAGGAGATTTTGGAGGCGACCCCCGCGCACTTTCCGCGCTTGGTGACGAAATTGTAGATGCCGCCCTTGCCGTCCTTGTCCCCGGGATACCAGTTCTGGACCGTCGAGTACTTGATCTGGGCCCGGTCGAGAGCCACGAGCTCGACCACCGCCGCGTGGAGCTGGTTCTCGTCCCGCATGGGCGCGGTGCAACCCTCGAGGTAGCTCACATAGCTTCCCTCCTCGGCGACGATGAGCGTCCGCTCGAACTGCCCGGTCTCCGAAGCGTTGATGCGGAAGTAGGTCGAGAGCTCCATCGGGCAGCGCACGCCCTTGGGAACGTAGACGAACGAGCCGTCGCTGAAGACCGCGGAGTTCAGGGTGGCGAAGTAGTTGTCGGTGTAGGGGACGACCGAGCCCAGGTACTTCCGGACCAGCTCCGGATGCTCCTTCACCGCCTCCGAAAAGCTGCAGAAGATGATTCCGAGCTCGCCGAGCTTTACCTTGAACGTGGTCGCCACCGAGACGCTGTCGAAAACCGCGTCGACCGCGATCCCGGAGAGCCGCTCCTGCTCCTGGAGCGAGATCCCGAGCTTCTCGTAAGTGCGGCGGAGCTCGGGGTCGACCTCGTCGAGGTTCTCCGGATTCACCTTCACCTTCGGCGCGGAGTAGTAGCGAATCGCCTGGTAGTCGATGGCCGGATAGTGGACGTTCTGCCAGTGCGGCTCCTCCATCGTGAGCCAGTGGCGATAGGCCTTGAGGCGCCACTCGAGGAGCCACGCCGGCTCCCCTTTCTTCGAGGAGATCATGCGCACGATCTCCTCGTTCAGGCCCTTGGGGAAGGTATCCGCGTCGATCTCGGTGACGAAGCCGTAGGCGTAGGCCTTGTCCACGAGCTCCTTGATATTGTCCGTCGATGTGCTCATGTTCTGTCCTTACTCGCGTCCTGGATGACCGGCAGCCGGACGTTGTCCTTGGGGTCCCTGGGGCCCACGCCCGCGGTCAAGCTCTCGAAATCTTCCTCGCAGATCTTCGCGATGGTCACGTCCCCCAGCATGCGCAGCACCCGCTCGTTCAAGCGCTGGAGCGGACTCTTCACGCTGCACGTGTCGAACTGGTCGCAGGT
>DAISKN010000902.1:0-2281 GCA_036820975.1 Acidobacteriota bacterium
ACTCGAGGAGGGCTTCCTCCCGCAGCGAGGGAGGAGCGTCCTCACCCTTCACGCGCACCTGCTTCCGGTGGCTCTGCCGCTCGTATACCGGGGGGCACGCCTCATCCATTTCGTGGTGGGAATCGAAGCCTGGAAGCCGCTTTCTCGGCTCCAGGCAGCGGCCCTGCGACGGGCCTCGCGCCTGGTGGCCATCTCCCGTCATTCGGCGACGGAGTTTCGACGCGCGAATCCGTGGTTCGGGGAATCCAGGATTTCCATCTGCCATCCCGGACTTCCGGAGGTCGAGAACGACCCCGAGAGGGCGGGTGGAGCTTACGCGCTAATCGTCGGACGAATGTCCCGAGAAGAGCGTTACAAAGGACACGATCTTCTTCTCGAGATCTGGGGAGGGGTGAGGAGCCGCCACCCGGGCGCCGAGCTCCTCGTCGCGGGAGGGGGTAATGATCGGCCCCGCCTGGAGGAGAAAGCGGCTCGATTAGAACTCGGGGGCGCCGTTCGGTTTCTGGGAAAAGTGCCTTCCGAGGAGCTCGACCGTCTCTACCGCGGTTGCGCCTTCTTCGTCATGCCGAGCCGCCACGAGGGATTCGGGCTCGTGTTCCTCGAAGCCATGCGCGCGGGAAAGGCCTGTATCGGCGCGCGCGGGGCAGCAAGCGAGATCATCGAGGATGGCGTTACCGGATACGTGGTGAACCCTGACGAGCCAGACGCGGTATCGTCGGCGATCGAGAAGCTCTGGACCGACCCCGTGGGTCGCGCGCGCATGGGCGAACTTGGGAGACAGCGGTTCCGAGCGCACTTCACCAGGGAGCGGTTCGAGGAACGACTCCGCGCCCTCATCGCGGAGTAGCCTGCGCGGCGCGAATGTGCGCCGTCAGATCCCGGTGATAGCGCTCGTAGACGTAGAGCGCTCCAATTACCTGATCGGGTGCCCGCCCATGTTGAAACCAGGCCTGAACGAGGTCGGCCACTTTCGACCGATCGAGGATTTCGCAGCAGAGCGAGTCGTTTCCCAGGATCGTATCCTCGATTCGCTCTCGAATTCCGCCCCCCGAGTGTCCCAGGTCATCGTGGTACTGTCGCGGCGACCGGGAGAAACCCGTCTTCCTGAGCGCGAAACGAATCGTTCGGGTGACTTGTCGCCTCCATTCTGGCGTCAAAACCGGCACGCCAGTCTTCTGATGCGGAATTCTCCTGAACAAGCTTGGATAGCGTGCGAGTAAGAAACGCTCGTAGAGTCTTTCTTCACCGCGGACGCGGGTGGGTAGGCCTTGCCAGAAATCGAAGAGCGCATAGTCGAGAAAGGGTTTCCGCACGCGCATCCACGGACGCCACGACGCGGTCCAGCGATTGGTCGCCTGCGGAAGCTTGTTCTCATAGACCGCGTAGCGGGGGTGCGCCCCGTCGAGGTCACGTACCATTTGCAGGATCCGCTCGTGAGCTTCGCTTCCGGTCATCCCGAGCTCGGTTCCGTAATAAGGAAGCGACCGGTACAGGTCCTCCGGTCTCTCGATGTCGCTGAACGTCGGGCCGCAGACGGCATCTCCAATGTATCCGGAGAAGTGGACATGCATCTCCTCCGCCTGGACAGAGACAGTCTCGACGTGCATCAGGTCGCCGAGGGCTATGAGGCCATCCGTGCTCTGGATGTGGCGCGTGCGCGCCGTGAGCCAGTCTTCGGAGCGATCGTAAAGGTCTACGAATCGGAATCGCGCTCCGGCCGCGCGGGCGGCCATCTCGGCGAAACGCACGTCGTCGCATCGAGGAACTCCGTAAGTGACGGCCGCCCAGTTGCGCGTGCGCGGCGCCGCTTCGGCGAGGATGGCCCGACTGTCGAGACCGCCGCTCAGAGTCTGTCCGGGCCGGTCGCAGCTATCGAGGCGGCGCTGGATGGCCTTTTCCCAGAGCTCGCCGGCTTCCTCTAGGAGTCGAGCCCGCGGCTCCGCTCCGCGCGGTGGAATGTCACCGTAGTTCCAATATCTCCGCTTTCGCACGGCACCGCTTCGCAGCGTGAGAACGGTTGCACCGGAAAGCATCTTGACGCCAGCGACATTCGTTCGATCGCCGAGGCGGAAGCCTCCAAAAGTGACGGCTTCGCGCAGCGCCTCCGGATCTGGCTTATTCTCGACGCCAGGCGCCATCAGGACGCCTCGAACGCCGCCTGCGATGCCTGTCCCCTGCGGAGACTGAGCCCAGTAAACGGGAAGCCCGCCGAATCGATCGTTGACGAGGCTCAATTTGCGCTGTTGCGCGTCCCAGTGGACGAGAAGGTACTCACCGTCGA
>DAISKN010000903.1:0-2270 GCA_036820975.1 Acidobacteriota bacterium
TTCTTCCCGCTGACCACGAGGACCACCGTCTGGCCTCGATAGGCCGAGCGCGTTTTGCGAAAGGACGCGATCGACAAGGCGGCCGCGCCCTCGATCAGCATGCAATGCTTCTCGATCGCGAGCCTCATCGCCTGCGCGATCTCTTCTTCGTCCACGAGCACCATGTCGTCGACGTCTCGCTGGCAGACGGGGAAGGTGATGGCGTCCGGGTCGATCCCGCCGGCGGTGCCGTCCGCGAGCGTGGGCTCCGAGGGCATATCCAGAATCCGTCCCGCGGCGAGGGACTCGTACATCACCCTGGACGCCCGAGGCTGACATCCGACGATGCGGACCGAAGGACTCCTGGCCTTGAAGTAGCCGGCGATGCCGGAGATGAGCCCTCCTCCTCCGACGGGAACGAAGACCGCGTCGAACCGCTCGAGCTGGCGCTCGATCTCGACGGCGATCGTTCCCTGCCCGCCGATGACCTGGGGATCGCTGTAGGGAGAGATATAGAGTAAAGCTTCCTCGCGGGAAACGCGCTTCGCCTCGAGCTCTCCTTCCACCGAGTCACTCCCCACGAAGCGGAGCTCGACTCCGTACGGCCGGTACGGCTCGAGCGCTTCGACTTTCGCCGGCGAGACCGTGGACGGCAGATAAATGATGCCGGTTCCCCCCAGCTCCTTGAGCGTATAGGCGACGGCGCCGGCGTGATTTCCCGAGGACGCGGTCACGACCGGCCTCGAGCGGTCCGCCCTGGAAAGGGATAGGAACTTGTTCATCGCCCCGCGGAGCTTGAAAGAGCCGGTGATCTGATGGCTTTCGAGCTTCAGGTAGACCTCGGCGTCGGCCTCGGCGCTCAGAGAGGGCGAGAGCTCGAGGGGGGTTTCCCGCACGTGGGAGCGGATGCGACCCTCCGCCGCGAGCACTTCCGACAGGATCTCGACGTCCTGCATTCGCCCGTCATTCTATCCCCGCCTCGGGGTAAAATCGTCTGCTTCGACCTGTACCGCGGGAGGAAAAGTGACCAACGCAGTGTTCCAGATTCCAGAGCCCACGAACGAGCCCCTTCTCAGCTACGCGCCGGGAACGCCGGAGAGAAAGACGCTCAAGGCTCAGCTCAAGGAAATGCTCTCGAACGAGATCGAGGTTCCGATCCTCATCGGGGGGAAAGAGATCCGGACTGGAGATCTCGGCGACATCCGCGTCCCCCACGACCACGGACACCTCCTCGGCCGCTTTCACAAGGCGAACGCGGAAACCGTGGCCCAGGCGGAGAAGGCCGCCGCCGCCGCGTGGAAGGAATGGTCGGTCCTGGACTGGCGGGCCCGGGCGGCGATCTTTCTCAAGATGGCGGATCTGCTGGCCGGCAAGCACCGGATGATCCTGAATGCTTCGACGATGCTGGGCCAGTCGAAAACACCGCACCAGGCCGAGATCGATTCCGCCGCCGAGCTCGTCGATTTCTACCGGTTCAACACCCACTACATGCAGCAGATCTACTCCCAGCAGCCGATCTCGGGGCCGGGGATGTGGAACTACGTCGAGTACCGGGCGCTCGAAGGGTTCGTCTTCGCGGTGACGCCCTTCAACTTCACCTCCATCGGCGGGAACCTGCCGACGAGCCCGGCGCTCATGGGCAACACCGTTCTCTGGAAGCCGGCCTCGACCGCCGTCTACTCCGGCTACTACCTGATGAAGCTCTTCCAGGAGGCCGGATTCCCCGACGGAGTCATCAACTTCATCCCGGGCTCGGGCGGGAAAGTCGGAGGCCCGGTGATGGATCAGGCGAGCCTGGCCGGAATCCACTTCACCGGCTCGACGGAAGTCTTTCACGACATGTGGGTGACCCTCGGGAAGAACATCAAGAAGTACAAGACCTACCCTCGCGTCGTGGGCGAGACCGGAGGCAAGAACTTCGTTTTCGTCCATCCCTCGGCCCAGCTCGAGGCCGTGGTCACCGGACTTCTCCGCGGCGCTTTCGAGTACCAGGGTCAGAAGTGCTCCGCGGCTTCGAGGGCCTACATTCCCGAGAGCCTGTGGCACGAGTTCAAGGACCGATTCGTCGCCGAAGTCGAGACCATCCGCATGGGAGACGTCACCGACTTCTCCAACTTCATGGGAGCGGTCATCGACCAGGGGGCTTTCGAGAGCATCACCGCCTACATCGACTACGCCAAGAGCTCCTCCGAGGCGAAGATCCTGACCGGCGGCAAGTGCGACTCCTCAAAAGGGTACTTCATCGAGCCCACGACCGTCGTCACCACCAATCCGAAGTTCAAGCTCATGGA
>DAISKN010000904.1:0-2269 GCA_036820975.1 Acidobacteriota bacterium
TCTGCCTCCGAGTTCAAATGGAAGCGATAAGGCAGGTTCATTTTATCCAGATTCACCAGCCCGATTGTTCTTCCCCGCATTAAGGATTGATGAATGTCTTTAAGATGCGAGCTCTGGTCTTCAGCAATCAAGACCTGAATCACCTCTTTTTTGGAGCAGGAAGAGGAGAGAATCATCAAGCCGATCATGGGGACCTCCGGTTTCCGGGATCTTACCCCAGGTGTCCGCGCGTGAGGTTCCGGTGCCCGTCTTCGGTCACGACGACGTTGTCCTCGACGCGGATTCCCCCGAAAGGCGCGAGCTCGTCGACGAGCTTCCAGTTGAATCGGCTCGGCGCCTCCCCCTGACGGAAGTCCCGGAGGAGCATCTCGATGAAGTACACACCCGGCTCGATCGTGAAAACCTGACCCGGCTCGATGGTGCGGGTGTTCCGCAGATACGGGTGCTCGGGTGGAGGAGGCCTCTTTCCGCCCTCGGGATCTTTCTGATGGCCGCCGACGTCGTGCACCTGTAGACCCAGGTGATGGCCGAGACCATGAGGAAGAAACGGCCGCGTCCAGCCTTTCTCCACGGCCTCTTCGGGATCCGACCGGAGGACATCGCTCTCCGTCAGGAGCTTCGCGACCTTCCGGTGCGCCGCCTGGTGGAGGTCGCCGAAGGGAACGCCCGGACGGACGTCCCGGCAGAGCTCCTGCTGGAGCTTTTCGACTCCGTCGCGAAGCGCTACGAACCTCGCATCGCAGCTCTTCGCGACGTGGGTGCGGGTGATATCGGAGGCGTAGCCACGCGCGGTCGCGCCGGCGTCGATGAGAAGCGAGCGGCCGCTTCGGACGGCCCGCTTGTTGTGGTAGTGCAGGAACGCGCCCTTCTCGTTCAGGGCGACGATCGTCGGGTACGGGAGCTCGTCCTCGGTCGCCTCCATCGCCTGCACGAAGGCGTAGTGGATCTCGAGCTCCGACGCTCCGGCCTCGAAGGCCCTGGCCGCGGCCCGATGTCCTTTCGCGCCGAGAGCGGTCGCCTCGTCGAGGCACTGAATCTCGTAGTCGGTCTTGTACGCGCGGTCCCAGTCCAGCCGGGAGACGAGCTTCTCGGGGTTGATGGCGAGACCCGCGGCTCGGGCGCGATCAACTTCGTTCCCGACATAGGCGGCGTTCTTCACCGGCCCGAGCGCCCTCCATGCCGCATCGAGCGTTCCCGCCTGTGCGATCTCGATCTCCGACGCCCAGAACGGATCTCCCAGTCCCTTCTGCTCGTACCAGTAGTCCTCGGGGGCGTATCGGACGACGCGCGGCTTCTTCCCGGGCTCGATCGAAAGCAGATGGTGCGGCCCGGGCATGGGGCACCAGTGGGTGAAGTGGGGGACGGCGTGAAACGGCGCGTCGTTGTCGTCGGCGAAGTAGGTAAAGGGCGCGCCGCTCGAGATCACGAGCGCGTCGAAGCCGGTCTTCGAGAGCGCGTCGGCCGCTTTCCTCTGTCGTTCGAGAATGTGCTCGTGAAACAGCTGGGCTATCATGGCTGAGGATGATTGTACCTCTGGTACTGATGCTCGCGGCAACGCCGGTGCAGACCTACAAGATCAAGAACGTTTATCCCCACGACAGCTCGGCCTTCACTCAGGGGCTGGTCTACGCCGACGGAATCCTGTACGAGAGCACCGGGCTTCGCGGCCGATCGAGCTTGAGGAAGGTCGCGCTCGAGACCGGAAGCATCCTGAGCCAGACGAGCCTCCTCCCCGAGTATTTTGGCGAGGGCCTCGCGGTCCTGGGAGACCGCATCTACCAGCTCACCTGGACCACCGGCGTCGGGTTCGTCTACGACAAGAAGTCGCTCTCGCTCCTCCAGGAGTTCCGCTACGGGATCGAGGGCTGGGGCATGACCCACGACGGGAAGTCGCTCATCGTGAGCGACGGCTCCTCGACGCTCTACTTCTGGGATCCCAGGACGCTTCGCGAGGTAAAGCAGCTCCCGGTGACCGACGGGGGCAAGCCGGTCGCGAACCTCAACGAGCTCGAGATCGTCGAGGGCGAGATCTACGCCAACATCTGGCAGCAGGACCGGATCGCCCGCATCTCGCCCGCGACGGGAAAGGTCCTCGGCTGGATCGACCTGAAGGGACTGCTGTCTCCGAAGGATCGCCACGGCGGCGAGGACGTCCTGAACGGTATCGCCTACGATCCGGCGACGAAGCGGCTCTTCGTGACCGGGAAACTCTGGCCGAAGCTCTTCGAGATCGAGATCGTCGGGAAATAGCTCCCTCCACGGATTGACA
>DAISKN010000905.1:0-2262 GCA_036820975.1 Acidobacteriota bacterium
GCGTCGTCGATGCCATCGATCAAGAGCTCGCTGAGCCGGCGGATCGGCCCGATAAGAAGAGGAAGCCGGTCGAGGTCGGTGACGGCGCAGTCCGCGTCCACTCCCAGGAGGGCGTAGTCCGAATAGGTGCCCACGTACTGGCGGGCGATCTCGACCGCCGCCTCGCGCGGCGAAAGCTCCACGATGCCCCCCAGAACCTCCCGGTACGGCCAGCCGTGGTTCAGGATGGAGCCTTCGGAAGCCACGAGAAAACGCGCATGGGACGAGAGCTCGCAGGCCACCTCGACCATGCTCATGTGGCAGCAATCCATGCCGACGATGTCGATCTTCCGCGAGTCTTCCTGCTCGAAGGCGCGGCCCAGATCGCGAAGGTCGAGCGGGTCTCTACCGGAGCGATATCCGAGGAGCTCCCCCACGGCGCCGCTTGCGTGTCCCGAGATCACCAGCAGGAGGGGCCCGTCTCCCGACGCCGTCCTCGCCGTCTGGACGAAGCGTTTCAGGAGCTCTCGGGACTTTGGGGCGTCTCCCTCGGGAAGCTCGATCAGGTGCTCGTAGTTCGCGAGACCCATCGGGGTCGGCGCGAGCCCCCGTCCCCTGGTCGAAAGCGCCAGTCTTGGCAGGAGCTCGTCGTCGAAGACGAAGAGCCGCGGCGGCTTGTCTCCGGGCTCGAACTGCGCGAGGGTCGCGAGCTCCCCCCGGTTGGCGATGGACGCGTCCCTCAAGTCGTGGAGCGCCGGGATCATCTCCCGGGTGACGTTCTCCCCTCCGGCGAGATACACCGCGGCTGTCCATCTCGACTGCGATTCCGCCGTGGCCGCCATCTACCTCTCTATGCGGAAGTCGCCGATCCATTACAAGCATTGTCCGTAGGGTAGACGGCTGACCACGCAACGCCAGCCAAGTCACTGAGATAGCGGCTCAGCCCGGAAAGAGCGAGAGCTGCCTCTCCTCGCCGCCGCGGCGGCGCGTCACCGATAGCGGGGGGCGCTCGGGGACGAGGAAGACCCCCGTAACCTTCCGGCCGGGAACGAGTGTTTCGACTGCCTCGAGACGTAAATCCATCCGATTCCGATCCGCTTCGTCCGGCGGTCCGTCCAGCCGCTCGATGACCGTCGCACCGTCACCGCCGATCGCCAGGAGATCGATGACTCCTCGAAGGACGGTGCCTCCCCGTGCGAGCGCGAAGGGGACTCGGCGGCGAACGTCTCGTGACTCGAGAAGCCCGTGAGGGACGGGGTAGCTCTCGCGTGGCGTCCCGTCTTCCGCCGGGGTGTCCTCCAGGACTTCGTCGGCGTCGGGAGAAAGCGGCTCGAGCCTGAGGCGGTCCCGTCGCTCCGGGTCCTCTCGGTGGAACTTCCTTCCCTGGGCGAGCCTGAGGATCCGAAGCGCGTGGCCGCGCCACTCGATCTCCTTCACGTCGCTCTCCGCGTCGAGCGCCTCTCGAAACCGGTCGCGGAAGCTCTGGGGGAGGAGCCCGAGAAAGCTGCGCTCCGGCTCGAAGCCTTCCGCCGTGACCGCGGAGAGCGCGAGCCTCCGTCGCGCGCGGGTTAAGGCCACGTAGAGCAGTCGCTTTTCCTCTTCCTCCACGCGATTGGGCTCCTTCGCGAGCTCTTCGGCGCCGCCTTCGAAAGCGCCGAGCGCCGTCACTTCGATGCCGCCGTCGGCGAGCTCGCGAATCCGCGGGAGCGAGGTATCCTCGCGGCGCCGCTGGTGCATGTTCACCAGGAAGACGCTATCGAACTCGAGCCCTTTCGCGGCGTGGATCGTCATCAGGTTCACCGCGTCCACCGCCTCGAGCACCGCCCGGGACTCGTCGTCGGTCGCGGCGCTCGCAAGGAAATCGGCGAGGCGCGACATGGTGAGATAGCCGCGGTTCTCCGCGCGGCGGACGATCTCCATCACCTTCTTCAGGTTCTCCCACGCCTGCCGCTCGCCCACGAACCAGCGCGCGTAGTCGCTCTCCTGGAGGATTCGCTCGAGGAGCTCGAACGCCGGGATCCGATCGACCAGGGCGAGAAAAGGCGGAATGAGCCGGCCCGCGCGCGCGACCGCGGCGCGGTCCGCCTCCGAGAGGGGCAGATCGACGTCCGGAAGCCCCTTCTGGAGCCAGCGCGAAAGCGGGGACTCCGGGCTGCGCCTTCTGGCAGCCGCCGACATCCTCATCAGGGCGGAATCGGAGACCGAGACGAACCGGGAGCGCGCGAGCTCCGCGGCCCGGAGCCTGGAAGCGGGCTCAGCGAGGAACCGCACCAGCGCCTGTAT
>DAISKN010000906.1:0-2248 GCA_036820975.1 Acidobacteriota bacterium
TCTGCTCCCGATTGCCTTTCGCGCGCTCGAGCAGAAGCGTGAGCGCGGGAATCTCGGTCGCCTCCGGAGACTCACTCACGGCGCGGGCGATCTCCCGCGCCGCCAGGTCGAGCTCACCGCGGCGCATGGCCAGGGTCGCGGAGGCGATGGCCTCCGCGGCGGTCTCCTCGACCGCTAGAGACTTCAGGTGCGCGAGGCGGTTCTCCGCCTTCTCTTTCAGGGCCTGGGCGTCCGAATCGTCGGGGTCGAGCCCGAGGGCCTGGCTCAGGAGCGCGAGGCAGCTCTCGGGATCGTCGTCCTGAGCGAGCTTGGCGCGAGCGGCCCCCACGAGCCGGGCGGCCTGCTCGTGCGCGGCGCGCTTCTGACGCTCGCGGTCGAGCTCCGCTTCGACTTTCGCCTTCAGCCCCAGTGCCCGGGAGCTCTGCCTGTCGAGGGCGAGCACGCGATCGGCGCGCTCGCGGGCGGCCGCGAAAGCCCCCGCCAGGAACCGCGCATCTCCCTCCCGAAGGAGCTGTTCGGTCCGCGCCCCTTTCCAGCCGGGATCCGACTGGGCGAATCGGGGTGAGAGCCGGTCGACGGCGGCCGCGGCGGACGGGTGCTCGGGAACGAGCCGCAGCGCCTCGTCGGCCTTGGCGAGCGCGGAACCGAGATCCCCACGCCCCTCGAGGGACGAGGCCTCTTCGATCAACCGGCTCGCGGCCTCGAGCTTCTCGATCTTCGATTCGAGGCGGCGGGCCTCCTCGTTCGCCTCGGCGATCGTCGCCACGAGGCCGAAGTAGTCGGCGGGGAGGATTTCGTTCAGCGTGGGCGCTTCGGCTTCGTCCTCTCCCTGAAGGGAGCCCGGGATCGGAAGCGAGACCGTCTGGTCCTCCACCAGAGCTTTGAAGGCCTCGCGCCCCAGACCCTCCTGGTATCTTCCGAGCAGCGACTCGACCCGGCCGATCGCTTCGAGAGCTTCGAGGCGAAGCGCGCGTTTTCTCTCGGGCAGAGCGGCCTCGAGGCGCCGCAGGTCCTCGAGAGCCTCCTCGGCGCTCGCGTAGCGAGCCTCGCGGTTCTTGGCCATCAGCTTCTTCACGACCTCGACGAGATCGTCCGGAAGCCGCGGTTTCATCCCCGTGAGCGGCTCGGGAGCCGTCTCGAGGATCTTGAAGAACACCCCGTGGATGGAGTCGCCGGGAAAGGGCTTTCGAAACGACAGCAGCTCGTAGAACGTGGCCCCGGCGGAGAACAGGTCCGAGCGAGGGTCCAGTTTCTCCCCGCGAACCTGCTCGGGGGACATGTAGCTCGGGGTTCCCATCACCAGGCCGCTCTTGGTCGCGACGGAGGAGGTGAGGCGGGCGAGCCCGAAGTCGAGGATCTTCACCTCGCCTTCGCGGGTGATGAAGATGTTCGCCGGCTTGATGTCGCGATGGATGATCTCCTTCCGGTGGGCGTGCTCGAGGCCTTCCATCGTTTCCCGTATCCAGCGGAGGCGGTCTTCGAGGCTCAGCTTGGCGCGGCGGTCGAGCTTGGTCTTGAGGTCCTCGCCCGAGAGGAACTCCATGGCGATGAACGGCCGCGGTCCCTCTTCTCCCAGGTCGTAGATGGTGATGATGTTCCGGTGCGAGAGGTTTCCCGCGGAGCGGGCCTCACGATAGAACCGGTCGTGGAGCTCGGGGTCGCTCGCGATCTCCGCCGACATCGTCTTGATGGCGACGATCCGCCGCATGAGGGGGTCGCGCGCCTTGTACACGACTCCCATCGCGCCCTGCCCGACACGATCGATGACCTCGTACTTTCCGATTTTCCTTCCGAGAGGGGCGTCGCCCTCCTGCTCGATACCGCTCCGGAGCTTTTCGTAGGACCGCAGAAGCGCCTCGACTTCGGGCAGGAGCGTGGGGTCGTCGCGGCAGGCCTCCGCGACGAACCGGCTGCGCTCCTCGGGTTTTCGAGAGAGCGCCGACCGCAGGATCGACTTCGCCCGATTCCGCCGTTCCTCGTTCACGTCGACTCCAAATCTCTGGAACGAATCATTGTATCGAAGTATCCCACCGGTATGGCGCGGCAGGTCCGCCGGTTCGGAGCTCTTTCGGAGCGGCGAACGGGTCGAGCTCCAGAATGCTCGCTGTGACCGGAGTCTACGGAGCGGCGGCGACGTCCGTCGCCGAACGAACGCGTCAGCTCGGAGCCGTCCTTCCCGGGGGGCGGCTCTTCGGCGTCGCGGTCGTGTGCCCCGCGTCGGACGGCGCCGCGACGTTCGACGAGGCGG
>DAISKN010000907.1:0-2242 GCA_036820975.1 Acidobacteriota bacterium
GACAACGGAGAGGTGTCCGGAGGGCTGGTTTTCGCGGGCTACGGGATCACCGTTCCCGAGGGACAGGGCTTCGGCTACGACAGCTACTTCGGCCTCGACGTGAAGGACAAGGTCGTCCTCGTTCTCCGTTATTTTCCCGAAGACGCGAGCGTCGAGGCGAAGAGCCTGCTCGCCCGCTACTCCGGGCTGCGCTTCAAGGCCATGAACGCGCGCGACCGCGGCGCCCGGGGGCTGCTCCTGGTGTCGGGGCCGAGCTCGCCGAACGCGGGTGAGCTGGTGGAGATGAGCTTCGACAGTGCCGTCGCCGGATCGGGAATCGTGGCGGCGGGGATAAACGGGGATCTGGCGGAAAAGCTCTTCGAGCGAGTCGAGGGGAGGACCCTGGCTGAGTCGCAGAAAGCGCTCGACGGCGGTAATCCTCACGTAACCGGCTTCGAGCTACCGGGGGTCGAGGTCGTTTTGAACGTGCGCCTGGAAAAGGAATCGCGAACGGCCGAGAACGTCGTGGGCTATCTTCCCTCGACGGCGGATGGGCCTCTCGGCGGCGCCATGGTCCTTCTCGGAGCCCACTACGACCACCTCGGGCGCGGGAAGGGTGGGAACTCTCTTGCGGGCAAGGACGAGGCGGGCCAGATTCACCACGGCGCCGACGACAATGCCTCGGGGGTCGCCGCCGTCCTCGCCATTGCGGAGATCGAGCGAAGCCGGGAGAGGAAGGCGCCGGTGGCGTTCGCCTTCTGGTCGGGCGAGGAGCTCGGGCTCCTCGGCTCGGCCGAGTTCGTGCGCGGGGAGACGATTCCCGCCGACGGGCTCGCCGCCTACGTGAATTTCGACATGGTGGGTCGGATGCGCGACAACAAGCTCGTGCTGCAGGCCGTGGGAACGAGCTCCGTGTGGCCCCGGCTCATCGAGCAGGCGAACGTCGTCGTGGGCTTCGACGTCCAGTTGAGCGAGGACCCGTATCTGCCGACGGACGTCACCAGCTTCAATCAGGCCTCGGTGCCGAGCGTCAACTTCTTCACCGGGAGCCACCAGGAGTACCATCGCCCCGCCGATCGGGCGGACCTGATCAACTACGAGGACCTGGAAAGGGTCGTCGAGCTCGGCGCGCTTCTCACCCAGAAGATCGCGGGACTCGAAGCGAAGCCGGACTTCGTCAAAGTGGCGCGGACGCCGCAGCAAGGGGGGAGCCGCGATACCGTCCGCGTCTTCACCGGCACCATTCCCGATTACGCCACCCAGGTGGAAGGGCTTCTCCTGAGCGGAGTCATCGAGGGCGGCCCGGCGGAGGAAGCCGGGCTTCGAGGCGGCGACGTCATCGTCGAGTTCGCCGGCCGCAAGATCGGCAACATCTACGACTACACCTACGCCCTCGACGTGGTGAAGATCGGAGAGCCGGTCGAAGTCGTCTACCTGCGCGGCGGCGAGCGCCGGGAGACGAAGCTAACCCCCCGCGCCCGAAAATGATCCTCGCTACGCTCTATGCGGAAGCTTCCGTCGTGGGATCGATCATTCTGCGGATCTCCGTTATCTTGTTGGCGGGAAATCCGCTCCGACGGGCGTGCTCGCGGATGATCTCCTCGTCCTTCGCCAGATAGACGCAGAACGTCTTGTCTCCCGCGACATAGGACTCGATCCACTGGATGTCGGGAGCGAGCTCGGAGAGTACGGAGTTCGATTTCTTCGCTGCGGCGCGGAGAGCTTCCCGGTCGGCGCTTCCAATTGCGGGAATGTCTCGCTCGATGATGAATCTGCGCATGGCATCCCTCCTGGTTGGGAGGGATGCTAACAGAAGTCCGCCGCTTTTTGACCTTCAGCGGATGACGCGGGCCAGGTTCAGGAGCTCCGAGGAGAGCTCGTGGCGCTCCGTCGTGAGCCGAGGCATGTTGACGACGATCTCGGGCTTCCCTCCCTGGACGTCGACGCTCACCGCGACGTGGCCCGCTTCCGCGAGTGAGGTCACGCCGGAGATCGAGAGGATCCCCTTCGCCTCGGCGAACTGCTTGACGGCGTCGTAGGCGACTCCAGGCATCACGTACATCACGGCCGACTGAGGCGTCAGGCTGGATGTGAGGTCATCCGACAGATCGGAAGCGGTGACCATGGCCGGGAAGAAACCCCTCTCCCGGAACACCGCCGCGACTTTGTCGATCGCGGGGCCTCCGCGGGTCTCGCCGACGACGATGATCACGATCTTGTCGGAGGCACGAAGGTCCTTGTCATAAGAAAAGATGCGCTTGAA
>DAISKN010000908.1:0-2237 GCA_036820975.1 Acidobacteriota bacterium
GCCGGTGGTGGGCGAGATACTGACCGCGATCGACTTGCCCATGCCCGGGTACTGCGACCCCTGGCCCGGGAAGAGAAACGCGATGCTTCCCCGCCCCGGCGACGCCGAGAAGTAAATACCGCGCGCGTCGCGGAGGGCGTCGCCCTCGATTCCCTTCCTCGCCGCTTCCAGCTTCACCGCGAGGTCGGAGACCGACCCGGCGACGATCGCGACCCGCAGGAGATCGCTCGATTCCCGCCCGACTTTCTCGGAGTCCGTCCAGGCGCCGTAGGCCAGTTCGAGGAGCGAGGCTCCCGCCTGCTGGCAGGCGATCGACATGCGGTCGATTCGCGCGGCGATATCCTCCCGCGATCGGCCGGCGACGAGAACGATCTCGGTCGGCCAGTTTCGGACCATGGATCTCGGCGGCGCGACGTCTCTCGTGTACTCCTCGAGCACGGCGTGGAAGTTCGTGCCTCCGAACCCGAAGGAGCTCACGCCGGCGCGACGCGGATGGTCGGTCGCGTGCACCCATGGACGCGTCTCGGAGTTCACGTAGAGCGGGCCGTCGTCGAGCCGCGCGCCCGGGCTCGGCGCGGTCACCCCCAAAGTCGGCGGCAGGATCTTGTGGTGGAGGGCGAGCGCCACCTTGACGATGCTGGCGACCCCGGCGGTCGCCTTGGTGTGGCCGATCATCGACTTGACCGAGCCGACGGCGGCGCTGGCCGCGCCGGCGCCGGCCTGGTCGAGAACCGTCGTGAGCGCGAGCGCCTCGGAGCGATCTCCCACCACCGTTCCCGTTCCGTGGGCTTCGAAGAGTCCCACGGTCGTCGGAGAAACCCCGGCTTTGCGGTAGGCGCGATTCAACGCCGCTACCTGGCCTTCGGGCCGCGGCGCCGTCATGCCCTTGGCCCGCCCGTCGCTCGATCCCGCGGTCCCGCGGATCACGGCGTAGATCCGATCGCCGTCGCGCTCGGCATCCTCGAGCCGCTTCAGCACCAGCATGCCGATCCCTTCGCTGATGGCGATTCCGTCGGCTTCGGCGTCGAAAGTCCGCGCGTGGCCGGTGGGAGAGAGGGCCCGCGTCTTGCTGAAGCAGAGATAGCCGAAGGGATTCTGGGTGGTGTCCACTCCCCCGACGAGCACCATGTCGCTCGAGTGCGTTTCCAGCTCCCGCACCGCCTGGTGGACGGCGGCGAGTGAAGAGGCGCAGGCCGCGTCGACGACGTAGTTCACTCCGCCGAAATCGAAGCGGTTCGCGATTCGCCCCGCGGCCACGTTGAGAAGCAGCCCGGCGAAAGAGTCTTCGGTCCACTCCGGCAGAAGACCGTTCGACCGCTCGATGAGGCTCGCGGCCTCGGTGCCGACGACGAGCGGAAGACTCGAGCGCAGGAGGTACCCGGTGCCCAGATCGCCCGTGCCGCCGCTCGCGCCCAGGATCACCGACGTTCGCGAGCGATCGAAGGGCCGCTCCCCGTAGCCCGCGTCCTCGATCGCGAGGCGGGCCGCCTTGAGCGCCAGGAGCTGCATGGGGTCGACCGACTTCAGGGAGTTCGGCGGCATTCCGAACTCGACCGGGTCGAACGTCTGGTCGCCGAGAAAGCCTCCCCAGCGGGAGTAGATCTTGTCCTTGGCCCGCGGGTCGGCGTCGAAATACAGCTCCCAGTCCCATCGCTCCTTGGGAATCTCCGTGATCGCGTCGACCTTCGCGAGGATGTTCTCCCAGTAGTGCTCGAGGTCGGGCGCCTTCGGCAGGATGCAGCTCATCCCGACGATGGCGACGGCGCTCGGCCGCTCCTCCCGCTCGGGACGGAGCTCGACGTGGCTCGCCCCCCGGAGGGCCTCGATGCGCCCGGTAGCGCCGAGGGAGACGTCCCGATGGAGGTCCTCGACGCGGCAGGTGCGGCTTCGGAGCGCCGCGACCTGCCCGATCATGTACATTCCCCGCGCGCGCTGCTCGTCGGCCTGGACGTCGACGAATTTCTTGTCGCGTTCGCCTTCTTTGTTCGGAACCTCCGGGCCAGCGGCATCGAAAGGCGACCCATTCCGGTCGATCCCCTTCGACGCGACGCGCAGCCGCCCGATGTTCAGCATCTCGAGGGCGTCTCGAATCTCGTCGGCGGAGCGGCCCTCGCGGAGGAGCTTTCTCTTCTCTTCCTGGAACGAGCGCGCGAACGGAGTTTCCGCGCAGCGGGTCGAGTGGCCCGGCCCGGTCTCGAGGGTGACGGTGCGGTCGCACTCGATCGCCACTTCCTGGA
>DAISKN010000909.1:0-2233 GCA_036820975.1 Acidobacteriota bacterium
CGCGGACTTCGCCGCCTGGTGCTCGTACAAGTACCTCAACGGCGGGCCGGGAGCGGTCGCCGGGGCCTTCGTTCACGAGCGCCACGCGCGCGATCGGACGCTTCCGCGGCTCGCCGGGTGGTGGGGCCACGACGAGGCGACGCGCTTCGAGATGGGACCGGTTTTCCGCCCGATGGAGGGCGCCGAGGGCTGGCAGCTCAGCAATCCCCCGATTCTGCAGATGGCGGCGCTTCGGGCCTCTCTCGACATCTTCGATCGCGCGGGGATGAAGGCGCTACGGGAGAAGAGCGAGCGCCTCGCGGGATACCTCGAATGGCTCCTCGAGCCGCTCGCGGCCAGGGGCTTCCGCATCCTGACCCCGCGGACGAAAGAGGAGCGCGGCGCCCAGCTATCGCTCCGGATTCTCGGCGGAAGAGGCCGGGATGTCCTCACCCGTCTCACGAACGAGGGCGTGGTCTGCGACTTCCGCGAGCCGGACATCCTTCGCGTCGCCCCCGTTCCCCTCTACAACCGGTTTCTCGACGTCTACCGATTCGTCCAGCTCCTCGAGGAGGTCCTATGAGCTCCGACTTCACGTCGCATCCCGCCGTCAAGGAAGAGCAGGTCCTGACGCGGGTTCTCTCGAGCGGACACCAGGTCATGATTGCCATCGGAGGCGCCATCGGGACCGGCCTGTTTCTCGCCAGCGGCGCCGCGGTGCCCGCCGCCGGCCCGGGCGTCATCTTCTCGACGCTTCTCGTCGCGGGAATTTCGCTTCTTCTCGGCGCCGCCCTCACCGAGATGTGCGTCGCTCACCCGGCGGCCGGATCCTTCGGTCTCTACGCCGAAATGTACCTCTCCCCTTTCGCCGGCTACGCCGTCCGACAGAGCTACTGGCTGAGCCAGGTGATCGTCATCGGAGGGCACATGGTGGCGATCGCCACCTACATGGCCTTCTGGTTTCCCAACGTCTCCGACACGCTCTGGATCATCTTGTTCTCGATAGCGCTCCTCTTCCTCAATGCTCGCGCCGTCGGGACGTTCGGAGAGTTCGGCTACTGGTTCTCGATGATCAAGGTCGTGGCCATCGCGTTCTTCGTGGCTCTGGGCCTGCTCGTGCTCACCGGGCTCATCGGCGAGAACCCGCCCGGCCTCTCGAACTACGTCGCTCACGGCGGATTCCTCCCGAAAGGACTGTGGGGAGTCTGGCTCGCCGCCTGCTTCACGTTCTACTCCTTCATCGGAATCGAGATGGCGGCGGTGGCCTCGGGCGAGGTGAAGGATCCCGAGGTCACCATCCCCCGGACCTACCGAACGCTCGTCTTCGGGCTTTCCCTCATCTATATAGTGACCACCGCCGTCCTCGTGGGCATCGTGCCGTGGAATACCTTCGGGGTCCGCGAGAGTCCGTTCGTGAGCGTCCTCCGCACGATCGGGATTCCCGGCTCCGCCTCGGTCATGAACTTCGTCGTCCTCACCGCGGCGTTAACCGCCGCGAACTCGAGCATCTACCTCGTGAGCCGGACCCTGTTCTCTCTGGCGCGCGCGGGAATGATCCCCAAAGAGCTCGGCAGCGTGAACGCGCGAGGAGTCCCGGTGAACGCCCTCGCCATCGCCGGGGTGGGACTCTTCCTCGCCGTGGTCATCCAGACGCGCCTCCAGAGCTCGGCCTACATCTGGTTCATCGGGGTCGCGCTCTTCGGCGCCCTCTTCTGCTGGCTCATGATCTTCGTCACCCACGTCGCCTTTCGCCGGGCCTGGATTCGCGCCGGCTCTCCCCCCCTTCCCTACCGCTCCCGATTCGGAGCGATGGGCTCGGTTCTCGGCGCCCTCGTCATGCTCGCGATCCTCGCGAGCACCTGGTGGGCCCCCGGCCTCAAGGTCACGCTCCAGGCGAGCCTTCCCTGGCTCGGCCTCGTGGGGCTCGCCTATTGGCTGTCGCCCCGTTTTCGATAAAGGAGATCGTTCATGCTCTTTCAAGCTCTTTTCGCGCTCCTCGGACCCGAGGTCTGCGAGGCCCGGAGGCCCGAGCCCGCGGATCCGGGAAGCTACGGGATGCTCCTCGACGGAACCTTCCGCCATCCGTTCGCGACACCCGTCGACGAGGAGAACCCGCACCCGTTCGCAGGACGGCTCGAAGAGTACGACCTGAGCTCCTATATCGATGGAATGAAGGTCGAGGCGGTCTACGAGGGAGCGGCCTTCACCCCCGACCCCTTCCACACCTGGCAGAACATCGTCGACTTCGACGGCC
>DAISKN010000910.1:0-2229 GCA_036820975.1 Acidobacteriota bacterium
GCTCAACCACGCCCAGATCATGGCGGGAAGCCGCATCGTCTCGACCTATCTCGAGATTGGCGCCTCCGACCGGACGCTTGCCGCTCTTCCCTTCAGCTTCGATGCGGGGATGAACCAGCTCATGACGGCGATGGAGCACGGGGCGACGGTCGTCATCAAGCCCTTCGTGTTCGCGCGGGAGCTGGTGAAGACGCTGGTGGAGGAGGAGATCACCGGAATGGGCGCGGTGCCGCCGCTCTGGAGCCTCATGGCGCAGCCGAGCTCCGGCCTCCACAAGAACCAGTACCCGCACCTCCGCTACATTTCGAATACCGGCGGCGCGATGCCTCCTTCGGTTCTCGAGTCGCTTCAGAAGAGCCTTCCGACGACGAAGGTCTTCCTGATGTACGGGCTCACCGAGGCCTTTCGCTCGACGTACCTGCCGCCGGAGGAAGTCGACCGCAGGCCGACGTCGATGGGGAAGGCGATTCCCGATACCGAGATTCTCGTCGTGGACGAAGGCGGAAAACCGGTTCCTGCCGGCGAGGTGGGGGAGCTCGTGCATCGCGGCCCCACCGTCTCGATGGGTTACTGGGGGCAGCCCGAGCTCACGGCGAAGGTCCTCCGCCCGCACCCCGACCTTCCCCCCGAGCTCGGGCAGGAGGAGAAGGTCGTCTACTCCGGCGATCTGGTCAAGACGGACGAGGAGGGGTTCCTCTATTTCGTGGCGCGCCGGGACGCGATGATCAAGTCGTCGGGGTTCCGCATCAGCCCGACGGAGGTGGAGCAGGTGCTGTTCCAGAGCGGCCGCCTGCGCGAGGCGGCGGTCATCGGACTTCCGGACGAGATCCTCGGGCAGTCGATAAAGGCCTTCGTCGTGCCCCGCGACGGCGACGAGATCGATGGCGGGGCGCTCATCGCTTTCTGCGCCGAGCGAATGCCGCGGCACATGGTGCCGAAAAGCGTCGAGGCGCTCCCGAGCCTTCCGAAGACCGGGAGCGGCAAGATCGACTACCCCGAGCTCCGGCGCCGCGAGGGCCTTTCGCGTTAAACTGCTTCGCCCGAGGCCGTTGTTTCGAAACTCGGTCTGAAGGTCCTACAATGAGTTGGTGGCGAAGTGGGCGAAGCTCATCCAGAGAATATTGGAAGGCCGTTCCGACGCCAACGTCGCGTTCTCGGACCTGAGAGGTTTGCTTCTTCATCTTGGTTTCGAAGAGCGGACGCGGGGAAGCCATCACGTATTCCGTCGCACTGGAGTCGACGAGAAGGTGAACCTGCAGCGCGACGATGGGAAGGCCAAGCCTTATCAAGTCCGGCAGGTTCGCGATGTGATCCTGAAGTATCGCTTGGGGGAGCTTGACGATGCATAAGTACGAAACGATCATCCACTGGAGCAACGAGGACGACGCGTTCATTGCCGAAGTGCCAGAACTGCCAGGTTGCATGGCACACGGCGAGAGCCAGGAGGCAGCGCTGGCCAACGTCAGAGAGGCGGTGGATCTCTGGATCGAGACGGCTCGAGAGTTCGGGGACCCTATCCCGGCACCCAAGGGAAGACGTCTTCAGTTTGCGTAGTCGAACTAGAGAGAGCAATCCAACACGGGTTTGAGAAGTTGAAATTGGACCTGCAATTTCGTTCGGAGTTGCTGTGAGCCTCGCCGAGCGGCTCGTCGAGAAGCATTTCGGAGCTTCCGGAGGGGAGCTCGCGATCGGGGGCGTTCCGATCTCTCGCATCGCCGAAGAGCATGGAACGCCGCTCTTCGTCTACGACGCCTCGGTGCTGAAGGCGAAGTGGTCGAATCTCCGCGCGGCGCTTCCGGAACGCGTCGAGATCTATTACTCCGTCAAGGCGAACCCGAGCTCAGCGATCGTGAAGACGTTTCTCTCGCTCGGGTGCGGTCTCGAGATCGCCTCCGGCGGTGAGCTCTACCAGGCGCTTGCCGCGGGTTGTCCCGCGGAACGGATCGTCTTCGCCGGGCCGGGGAAGCAGGACGCCGAGATCCGGGAGTTCCTCACCGCGGGAGGGGGCGAGATCCACGTCGAGTCCCTGAACGAAGCCCGCCGCCTCGTCGCGGCTTGCGATGCCCTGGGGAAAGAGGCGAGGGCCGCCGTCCGCATCAATCCGAGCTCCGAGGTCCAGGGCGGGGCGATGCGCATGGGGGGAAAGTCCGCGCCCTTCGGGGTCGACGAGGAACAGATGGCGGGCGTCGTCGAGGCGCTCCAGGAGTCGCCCCGGGTGCGAGTCGGCGG
>DAISKN010000911.1:0-2224 GCA_036820975.1 Acidobacteriota bacterium
CTCGATTTTTTTTGGGGAGAATGAGCACAGAGAACGTGACGATCACCCTTCCCGACGGGAGCTCGCGAGAGTATCCCGCGGGGGTCACGCCGCGGAAGATCGCCGAGGACATCGGCGCCGGGCTCGCGCGCCAGGCTATCGCCGCGGTCGTGAACGGCGAGCCCTGCGACCTCGCCCGCGGCATCCGCGGGAACGCTTCGGTGCGCATCCTGACGCCCCGCGACGAGGAGACGCTCGAGATCTTCCGGCACAGCTCCGCCCACTTGATGGCGGCGGCGGTCACCGAGCTCTTTCCCGACGCGAAGTACGGAGTCGGGCCCCCGATCGAGGGCGGCTTCTTCTACGACTTCGCGGTCGGGCGCCCGTTCACGCCCGAAGACCTCGAGAAGATCGAGGAGAAGATGAAAGAGCTCGCGTCGAAGAACATCCCCTTCGAGCGCGAGGAAGTAGAGAAGCGGGACGCGGTGGCGCGGTTCGGAGAGCTCGGCCAGCCCTTCAAGCAGGAGCTCGTGGCCGACAAGGGCGGGGACGTCGTCTCCTGCTACCGGCTCGGCAAGTTCTACGATTTCTGCGAGGGCCCGCACGTTCCCTCGAGCGGCGTCATCAAGGCGATCAAGGTGCTCGGGAGCTCGGCGGCCTACTGGAAGGGCGACGAGTCGAACGCCCCGATGCAGAGGATCTACGCCACCACCTTCTACGATTCGAAGAGCCTCGCCGAGCACCTGACCCGACTCGAGGAGGCGAAGAAGCGCGATCACCGCAAGCTCGGGCGAGAGCTGGATCTGTTCTTCATCCGCCCGGAGGCGCCGGGCCAGGTGTTCTGGCTTCCGAACGGCATGCGGGTGGTGAACGGCCTCGTCGACTACATGCGGGAGAAGCTCGACCTCCGCTCCTACCAGGAGATCAGGACGCCGCTCATCATGAACACCGACGTGTGGCGCCGTAGCGGTCACCTGGACCACTACCGGGAGAACATGTACTTCGTCGAGTCCGACGAAGCGGAGTTCGGAATCAAGCCCATGAACTGCCCGGGGGCGGCGATGGTCTACGAGTCGTCGCTGCGATCGTACCGCGAGCTTCCGCTGCGTCTTTCCGAGTTCGGCCATTGCCATCGCTACGAGCGCTCGGGAGTGCTCTCGGGCCTCACCCGGGTGCGGTCGTTCGTCCAGGACGACGCCCACATCTATTGCACGCCCGAGCAGATCGAGAGCGAGGTCACGGACCTGATCCATCTCGCGCGGGAGGTGTACGAGGATTTCGGATTCCAGGGCTTCCGCATCGATCTCTCGACGAGACCGCCGAGCTCCATGGGAACCGACGAGCAGTGGCGGCAGGCGGAAGCGGCGCTTACCTCCGCCCTGGAGAAGACCTCGACCCGATACAAGGTCAACCCGGGCGACGGCGCGTTCTACGGACCCAAGATCGATTTCCAGGTCGAGGACGCCATCGGCCGCACCCATCAGTGCGCGACCATCCAGGCCGACTTCAATCAGGCGGAGAGATTCGACCTCTATTACGCCGCCGAGGACGGGACGAGGAAACGCCCGGTGGTCCTCCACCGCGCCATCCTGGGCTCGCTCGAGCGCTTCATGGCGGTCCTCATCGAGCATACCGGCGGCGCCTTTCCCCTGTGGCTCGCTCCGTTGCAGGCTCTCGTCCTCCCCATCACCGAGAAGCACCACGATTACGCCCGGAAGGTCGCGGCCGACCTTCGAGCCCGGGGCTTGCGGGTCTCGGTCGACGAGCGCAGCGAGAAGGTGGGCTACAAGATCCGGGAAGCCCAGCTTCGCAAGGTCCCGTTCATGCTCGTCGTCGGCGACAAGGAGATGGAGTCGGGAGCGGTCGCGGTCCGTAACCGCAAGACGGGCGACCTCGGTCCGTCCCCGGTCGCGGATCTCGGTTCCACCCTCGAGAGGCTCGTCCGCGAGAGATCCCTTGCGGAGTAGCACGTTGGCAGGTTGCTTGAAAAAGCATCTGCAACCAGCGCGAGCGGAGCGTTCGCCTTCGCGCGAAGCGCTTCGGCGAAACCGCGCCGCAGCCCGACCCGCGTTCGCGCGAAGCGCTCCGGCGAGGTCTCGCCGAAGCCCAAAGGGCGTAGGCGGAAGCCCGGCCCGAATGGGCAGGTCGACATCTTCGGGCCGCGGGGGGGGCCGCGGCTTTGATGCACGCTAGTGGCAATGAGCCGCCCGCCGAAGGCATAATATCCCCCAAGCTGAGTTTCGAT
>DAISKN010000912.1:0-2187 GCA_036820975.1 Acidobacteriota bacterium
TCGAAGGTCTCAACTCGATGCTGCCGGAGGACATCCGCGTTCGGGGAGTGGAAGAAGCCGACGACGACTTCCACGCCCGCTTCGATGCGCGGTCGAAGACGTACCGCTACTACTTCGACCGTTCACCCGTCCCCTCGCCTTTACGCGTTCGGTTCACTCTCCACTACCCGTTCGTCCTCGACCGGGAGGCCCTCGACGAGGGGGCGGCGATCTTTCTGGGCGAGCGCGATTTCGCCGCCTTCCGCGCCTCCTCGTGCGCGGCGCGGACGACGATTCGAAGCTGCACGGTGTCGAAGTTCCAGGAAGAGGGGGAGGAGCTCGTATACGAGATCGAAACGAGCGGTTTTCTCCACCACATGGTCCGGAATATAGTCGGCACCCTTCTAGAGGTCGGGCGGGGAAAGCGCCCTGCCGCGTCGATCGAGTCCGTCTTCGCCTCGGGCCGGAGGGACGAGGCCGGTCCCACGGCTCCCGCCAAAGGGCTTCACTTGATAAAGGTGACCTACTAGAAAATGCCGCGCCAGACCATCCGGGTGCGGGGCGCCCGCCAGAACAACCTGAAGAACCTCGACCTCGACATCCCTCTCGGAAGCCTGGTCGCCGTCACCGGAGTCTCCGGCTCGGGGAAATCCTCCCTGGCCTTCGACACCCTCTACGCCGAGGGCCAGAGGCGCTACGTGGAGAGCTTCTCCACCTACGCCCGGCAGTTCCTGGACCGCATGGACAAGCCGCTGGTCGAGGAGATCGACGGCATACCCCCTGCCATCGCCATCGACCAGGCGAACCCCGTCAAGAACTCGCGCTCGACCGTTGGGACGATGACCGAGATCAACGACCACGTGAAGATCCTCTTCGCCAAGATGGGTGAGCTCTTCTGCCGGGGATGCGGGAAGAGAGTCGAAAGCGACGACGCATCGGCAATCGCCCGGAAGCTCGCGGAGGAACGCCTGCGGGAGAGGCAGCTCGCCCTCGTCGGCTTTCCTCTCGATCTCGGCGGCCGGATTTCGGCGGCCGAGGTCGCTCTCGAGCTCTCTCAGTCGGGCTTCCGCCGACTCATCGACCCGGAGGGTGCTGTTTCCGAGCTCACTCCGGAAGCTTTCGCCGCCCGCGAACGACCGATGGTGCTCGTGGATCGCCTCGAGCTGCGCGAGGGAGCCGGAAGTCGCCTCCGCGAATCCCTGGAGCAGGCGTTGCGGCACGGAAAGGGAAGAGCGAGCGTCTTCCTCGAGACGGCGCCCTCCGTCTTCGCCGAACGGAAGTTCAGCGACAGGCGCCACTGCCCCTCTTGCGACATCTCCTATGCCGAGCCGGTCCCGAACCTCTTCTCGTTCAACAGCCCTCTCGGCGCCTGTGCGCGATGCAAGGGGTTCGGCCGGACCATCGGGATCGACATGGATCTCGTGGTTCCCGACCCGAGGCGCTCCCTCGCAGAAGGAGCCGTCAAACCCTGGACCACTCCGAGCTACCGGGAGGCGCAGGACGACCTCAAGGCCTTCTGCCGGCGCGGCAGCATCCCCTTCGATCGGCCGTGGAGACAGCTCGCCGCGAAAGACCGCGAGCGCGTCATCGAGGGCGAGGGGGACTTCTACGGAATCAAGGGCTTCTTCGAGTGGCTCGAGAGCCGGACGTACAAGATGCACGTACGGGTACTGCTCTCGAAGTACCGGAGCTACCGCGAGTGCGAGGATTGCCGGGGCACTCGTTTCTCGAAGGACAGCCTCCTCTACCGCATCGCCGGCAGGACCGTGGCCGAGGTCTACGCCCTCGACGTCGCGAGCGCTCTCGATCTCTTCCGGAAGCTCCCCCGCCCCGAGGAGAACCCGGTGACGGCGCTCCTCGCGGACGAGATCGAGAACCGTCTCGACTACCTCGAGCGCGTCGGCCTTGCCTACCTCACCCTCGACCGGCAGTCGCGAACGCTCTCGGGAGGGGAGGTTCAACGAGTCGACCTCACGACCGCCCTCGGCTCTTCGCTGGTGAACGCTCTCTACGTGCTCGACGAGCCCTCCATCGGGCTCCACCCGCGCGACACCGCGAGGCTCATGGACGTCCTGAAGAAGCTCCGCGATTCCGACAACACCATCGTGGTGGTCGAGCACGACGCCGAGGTCATCCGGCGCTGCGACCGGGTGCTCGACCTCGGCCCGGGCGCCGGGGAGCGCGGAGGCGAGATCGTATTCTTCGGAG
>DAISKN010000913.1:0-2179 GCA_036820975.1 Acidobacteriota bacterium
AGTGTCAGCGCTCGCCCGGGCGGTCGAGAGCAAGCGCGATCGCGAGCATCCCGTGCTCCAGCGCTTCCCGGAATTCCTTCGCCACGTGCGGACCACGACGGAGCTGAGGCTCGAACGGCTCGGGCTCCTCGATGGCGCCGTTTCGCGGATCCCAACGGCGGTGCAATGGAGTAAGATGATTGCCTCCGCTGCGGAGCATGGGGTGCGGCGTATCTGGCCATCGAGACCACAGCGTTTGACCCGGACGTATCTCTCGGATGAGAGGCTCCGGCCCGAGCGCGCCGAAGCGGAGCCCGGGCTCAGGTACAGATCAAGGTCGTCGTTCGCGTGACGCCCCTCAATCCCCCGATCGAGCCGGCGACGAGATGAGAGAACTCTCGAACCTCCGCCACCTCGACGAGAGCCACGATGTCGTAAGGGCCGGCGACGGAGTCCACGGCCAGGACCGCGGGAATCCGGCGGAGGGCTCGGGCGACGCCCTCGAGGCGGCCCGGAAGAGTTTGGATGAGCACATAGGCTCGGAGGCTCCCCGCACTCTTGGGGGGGAGCGACGGATCGCTTTTGGTTTCGGCTTCTCGTTTCATTCTGAGTTCCTTTGAAGACGCCCGACGATACCCACGATACCCCAATGATACCGGACTCGAACTTTCGCCACAGCCGGGAATCTGCTAAGATGCGCGGTGAGAGCCACCTAGCGGGCTCTCCTCTCGACCTCTCCGGCAGGATCCTGGTTGCGGCGCAATCAACTGCCTCCTGATGCACGACTTCGATTCGCCGCAACGACCCTTTGCTAGAACCGGCGATGAGTCCACCGAGAATGCGGTGGTTGCCCCAGACGTACCCGTGAGTGCCATGAATACCATGAATGCCATGACAGAAAGCCTAGCTACTTCTACACAATCCGCGGAAGGTGTCCTCGAGCTGGATCCCCAGGGAAACGGCCACCTTCGACAGGTCAGCAATAACTTTCTCCCTTCACCTCAGGACATTCGCGTCCCCAACCGGTTGATTCAAAAGTACTTCCTGAAGGAAGGACTCCACCTCCAGGGCCCGACCGGCATCGCCCGGAGGCGGAACAACCGCCGCGGAGGAGGAGGCCCGCCCCACAAAGAGCTCCTCGAGGTTGAGAGCATCAACGGTTACAAGATCGAACAGCTGCCTCCGCCCCGGCACTACCAGGAGCTGGTGAGCGAGCACCCGTCGAAGCGCCTGAGGCTTTCGCAAGACCCCGACGGCCCCATTTCTCTCCGCGTGATCGATCTGATGACCCCGATCGGCCGTGGCCAGAGAGGCCTCATCGTCGCCGCGCCCAAGACCGGGAAGACCATTCTCCTCGAAGAGATTGGCTTCGCCATATGCCAGTTCTACCCGGAGATCCATCTCTTCGTTCTGCTCATCGACGAGCGGCCCGAGGAAGTCACGCACATGAGGAGAGCGGTGAAGGGCCAGGTCATCGCCTCGACCTCCGATGGCACCAGCGCGAATCACCTTCGAATCGCGAGACTGGTGCTCGAGCGATCCCGACGACTCGTCGAGATGGGCGAGGACGTCGTCATCCTCCTCGACTCCATCACCCGTCTGGGCCGCGCCGCGAACCGCGAGCAGAAGGGCCGCGGCAAGACGATGACCGGGGGAATCGACTCGCGGGCTCTCGAGTTCCCGAGACAGTTCTTCGGCGCCGCGAGGAACATCGAGGACGGCGGAAGCCTCACCATTCTCGGCACCGCCCTGGTCGACACCGGCAGTCAGATGGACGAGGTGATCTTCCAGGAGTTCAAAGGCACCGGGAACATGGAGCTGGTTCTCGATCGGAAGCTCGCCGAATCGCGTATCTTTCCCGCGATCGACATCTCGCGGTCGGGAACGAGAAAGGAAGAGCTCCTCCTCGACGAGGAAGAGCTTCCCAAGGTGCATCTCCTGAGGCGAGCTCTCGCCGGGCTGAAGCCCACCGAGGCCATGGCGCTGCTCCTCGACAAGATGAAGAAGACCAAGACCAACAAAGAGCTCCTCGATCCGATCAAGGTCAAATAGAGGCCGCGGCCTCGATCCGCTTCACGTGATTGGGGGCGACGCCTTCGTCGTCATGTTTGGCGTAGAGATAGATGTCCCGCACTTCGCGCGATAAGCGCCGCAGCAGCTCGCCGGCTCTCCCGATCTCTTCCTCCGTGTAGGGAGGCGT
>DAISKN010000914.1:0-2175 GCA_036820975.1 Acidobacteriota bacterium
CTCCTGGAAACGAGCGCGAGCGCGACGAGGGCGGCGGCGGCGGCCGCGATCCCGATCTTTTTTCCCGTGGAGAGCGTCACAATCGAAGGCGAGGATAGTGCGCCCGGGCGAGCGAGAGCAAAACGGTGGGAAAGCGCGCACCGCCCGGGCGCGTGCTATCCTTCACGACGGATCGGGAACATGAAGCGAGCTCTGTGTCGGCTGGGCCTGCTCGGCGTTCTGGGAGTGCCGAGTCCGGCGGCCGCTTCCGACGAGCGCGAGGAGAAGCTCCCCGAGCCCCATCGCACGTGGCTTCGGAAAGAAGTCACCTACATCATCAGCGATGTCGAACGAGAGACCTTTCTCTTCCTGAGTACGGAAGGCGAGCGGCAGGCTTTCGTCGAAGCGTTCTGGCGGAAGCGGGATTCGAACCCGAGCACCCCCGAGAACGAGTACAAAACCGAGCACTACGAAAGGCTCGCCTACGCGAACGAGTTCTTCGGCCGGGACACGTTCCGCCCGGGCTGGCAGACCGACCGGGGGCGGTACTACATCCTGCTCGGAAAGCCGACGACCGGCGTCCGCTCGAGGCGATGGACGCGATCTACCCTTCGGAGCTCTGGTTCTACAACAAACCGGAGCTCAAGTACTTCGGCCTGCCTCCTTTCTTCCATCTCCTCTTCTTCCGGCGGCAGGGATCGGGGGAGCTGGACCTCTACAGCCCGCTTTCCGATGGGCCGCGAGCGTTGCTCACCGGCTACCAGGCTCCGATGAACGACTTCCGCGACGACGTCGAGCGGGCCTACCAGAAGCTCTTCGCCATCGACGCCGAGGTGGCGCAAGCCTCGCTGTCGTTTCGAACCGACGAGGGCGACACCGCGCAGTTTCAGAACCCCTCGTTCGGAACGGTCTCGCTGCTGGATGACATCGCGCGCGCGCCTTTCTACGGGCTCGACACGAGCTACGCCGAGCGGCTCGATTTCGAGCGAGGAAACGTGGAGAGCGACTACCTCTTCACCTACGTGCCGAGCTTCGGCCTCGTCCACGTGCTGCCCGGTCCGGAGCGCGCACACTACCTCCATTGGGTCGTCGAGCTCGATGCCGAGAGCGTCGGATTCGTCCGCGACTTCGACCAGGGGAGCTACGGCTCGGTGTTCATCGCCTCGCTCGAAGTCACCCCCGTGGACGATGAAAACCGCCTCCTCCTCGATCAACGCAAAGAGTCTTTCCTGAGTCTCACGGAAGCGCAGGCGAGGACCTCTCTCAAGCTTCCTTTCGCCTATTCGGGAATGACCCCGCTCATACCGGGGAACTACAAAGCGAGAGTCATTCTCCGCAATCGAGCGTGTCCGAGCCGCGAAGAGACCGACTGCTTCAAGAGCTACTCCTTTTACGAATCCACCGTGAGCGTGCCGGAGTGGCAGGAGGAGCTGCCCGAGCTATCGGAGCTCGTCCTCGCCTACGGCACCGAGATCCTCGGGGGGGAACCCCTGTATCGGCCCTTCCGCTTCGGCGGGGGGGAGGTGTTTCCGAACGCCCGCGGGGTCTTCGCCATCGGTGACAACGTCGTCGCCGCCATCGAAGCTCGGAACGCTCCGCCCGGCTCGCGCGTGCGCTTCGAGGTCGTCGGAACGGAGCTGGAGGGAAAGACCTGGACCGAGAAGACGGTGGACGTCGCCGGACTCTCGAGCGGGCCCCTCGTCCAGGAGCTCTCGCTCGCGGGTCTCGAGGGCGGCCGGTTCGAGCTGGTGACGACGCTCCTCGACGGAGAAGGCGCGGAGCTCTCCCGACGAGCGAGCGAGTTCACGGTCTCGCCGCGGACCTCGATCGCTCGTCCCGCGGTGCGGGGCTCGATAGCTCCCCCCCGGCCGGAAGTCCCGGGGGCCGTGGCGATGATGCTCGGCGAGCAATACCTGCGGATGGAGGAGAAAGGTGAGGCGCGGGCGCTGCTAGAGCTCGCCATCCGCGAGAACCCTCAGCTCGGCCCGGCCCGCGAGCTCCTGGCGGGATTGCTCCTGGAGGAAAACGAGATCGACGGTGTATTCGCGGTACTCGAGCCGCTGGCTCAGAACGCTCCCGATCGCTTCGAGGTTCTCGCCATTCTGGGTCAGGCGCACTTTCATCGGAAGGAGTACGCGAAATCGATCGAGCTTCTCGAGAAGGTCGATCGTATCCACCGACTGAATCAGGGCAAAC
>DAISKN010000915.1:0-2172 GCA_036820975.1 Acidobacteriota bacterium
CCTCCTCGCGCATGAGCCCCGCCTCGACGAGGACGCGAACGACGAGCGGATTCCGATTTGCGTGCACGGGCCGACGCCGTCGAAGAAGCTCGAGAGTCACTGGCGGGACGAGAGCGCCCGGACTCTTGACCTCCATCCGGTCCTCGAAGAACCAAACTTCGATCTCCCGAGATGCGTCCTCATAGTCGCGGTGGGCGAAGGCGTTGACGACGGCCTCCTGCCAGGCGAATTCGGGATACTCCGGCACCTCGCGGAAAAAGAGGTCATGAAGCTTCTCGGAGCGGCGGATCTGCTCTTTGGCGAGGCGGTGAGCTTCGGGTATCGCCGAGGCGAGTGGCGGATCCAGGCGCGTCAGCTGGGTGACGTTCCTGTGGGCACCCTGGCGGCGCTCTTTTCCAGCGACGCGGAAGAAGCGAATCCCCGCGTGTGGATGCCAGCGAAGGAAGGGAGCTTTTCCGAAGAGTAGAAGGCAGGCGTTCGTGACCGCCGGCGATCCCGCCCGCGGGAGTAGGAGACCGAAGCGAATCAGGATTTCTTCGGTGGTCCTTCCCTGAAAGATGGTTCCCCCGAGAAAACGGGCGGCCAGCTCCATGTCGAGATCGTCGAGAGTGGCCTCCGGTTGCACGCGGCGTTCGTATCCGACGCGGCGGTAGGCTTCTTTGCGTGCATTGATGACTTCCTGTGGCTCTCGGAGCACACGATCCCCGATGCGGTACGGAAAACCGTTCGCCTCAACCATCACCGCGGTAGGTGCCATCGGCACCTGGACGATGAGAACTTGCGTCTCACCAAGCTGCATGCGCTGCATGTGGCAACGTACGCTCGGCCGAAGGCGGCGTTCTGGGACCGCGAGGAGGTCGTCTATGGCTTCCGTCGGATATCCGTGCCCCGTCGGTGTGCCATCGTCCTCAACGCCCAAGAGCAGCGTCCCTCCATCCGCGTTCGCGAACGCTGCCACGTATTCGGCAACGATGTCCCGAGCCTTGCGTCGATTCAAGGGACGTCGGGTATCGTCCGACAGGTCCCAGAGGGATTTGTACTCAAGGAATTGCCCCTCTTCGCGATCGAGAAGGGAGCGTAGCTCGTCTTCTGTGAAGATTGGGTCGTTTGCTGGGCTCACGATAGCTCACTCACCGACATACAACCTAAAGGATTTCATTGAAACGCAATGGGCCTTCATCGCATCTCGAGCTTGTATTCGTAGACGTCGCCCTTGGTGTCGCGCTCCTCCATCGGTACGTGGTCGAGCATGTCGACCACCCGGGCGAGGAGCGCCGGCGTCGGGATGGTGAAGCGCGCGTCCTTCATGTGGTGCGCGTAGGTGGAGTCGCCGTTGCCGAGCTGGCGCGCGAGGTCGGTGCGCAGGTACGGGAAGAGGTGGTCTCCGACCACGGTGTACATGTCGGCCGGGGCGAAATGCTTGAAGCGCGACCACCGGTAGTCTTCGTAGGACCGCGCTTTCGCGTCCTTTCCTTCCGGGAAAACGCGGCGCTCCATCGGCTGCTTGAGCCGGTTGGCTTTGTTCTCTTCCAGGGTGTGGAGATCGTCGAGGCGCCGGATGAAGAGGAGGTACGTGATCTGCTCGATCACCTCCAGCGGGTTGGAGATCCCGCCGGACCAGAACGAGTCCCAAATGCGGTCGACTTGGTTCCTGATGTCACCCGTTATCATTTCACCTTGCCTGAGATTCAGACTGCTTTCTCAACCGTCGCTCGTCCCACCCATGCTGCAGTACTACGCGGCCCTCTTGCGTATTCGCGTCTCTCGCACCTAGCCCGGCAGCAACTGGACGAGCTGACGCTGGATGACCTGGCTGATTTTGTTCAGTCCGGGTCTTCCTTGACGACGTTTCTATCACGATAGTCGATGCCTATTCCGATGGCGAGCGCTTCCCGGGAATAGACGCTGACTGAGGCGTCTCGCCTCCTTGGGGAACCTCAGCACCGCCTGATCTATCTCTGTGAGAAAGGGGGACGGTGCAACCGGACGTTCAGGATGCGGAGGGAGAGGGAGTAGTCGACGTTTCTCGGTCGCAACTTGCTCGAGCTCGCCGTCGCGCTGCGGCTTCGCGACTTGGAGATCGCTGCGTCGCTTGTCGGGGCGGTCATTCACGTTCTGAGAGCGTTCGAGCGGACTGTAAGAAGGCAGATCCGGGAGTTTCAGCTTCCGGAC
>DAISKN010000916.1:0-2153 GCA_036820975.1 Acidobacteriota bacterium
TTACCACGTCGATACATTGCGAGGCGCGCTGGAGAGAACGCTGGCCGAGCCAATCGGAAGGGGCGAGCTTTCGGTCGTGGGCTGGCGGGAGGCCATGCCGGTGCTCGACGCCGCCGTCAAGATCGACGACTTCGGGAACTATCTCATGCAGGGAATTCTCTTCACCATCATCGCCATCGGAATCGTGAACACGGTGCTCATGTCCGTTCTCTACCGGCACCGCGAGTTCGGGGTGCTCCAGGCACTGGGGCTGACGCCGGCGCAGACGGGAACGCTCGTACTGATCGAGGGGTTGGTGCTGACGGCCTTCAGCGGGATCGCCGGGGTCGCCCTCGGGCTCTTCATCACCTGGTACTTCTGGGGGGACGGCCTCGATTTCTCCTCGATGGTGAACGAAGAGTGGAGCTTCTCGGGGATCGCCATGGAGCCGATGGTCATCCCGCTATTCCGCTTCGCTCGCGTCGTACAGGCCCTCTTGTTTCTGCTGGTGGTGGGCGCCCTTTCCACGCTCTATCCCGCTTTCCGCGCGACGCAGATCGATGTCGCCGAGGCGATGAAATTCGAAAGATGACCGAAGCGAGCGACGCGGCGGTTCGCACCGAGGATCTGTGGAAGATCTTCGAGCACGAGGCGGAGGAGGTCAGGGCCGTCGCCGGCGTCGACCTTACCATTGAGCGCGCGGAGTTCACGGCGCTCGCGGGGCCCTCGGGCTCGGGAAAGACGACGCTCCTCAACGTCATCGGCGGGCTCACCCGCCCGAGCCGCGGCCGCGTGTGGGTCGCGGGACGCGACATCACCGAGATGTCGAGCCGCGCGCTCGCGGAGCTCCGGCTCCAGCAGGTGGGGTTCGTCTTCCAGGCCTACAACCTTCTCCCCGTCCTGACCGCGCTCGAGAACGTCGAGTTCCCGCTGGTGCTTCGAGGGATGGAGGCGGGCGAGCGCAAGAGGAGAGTTCGTGAGCTCTTCCAGCGCACGGGGCTCGCAGGCCTCGAGGATCGCCGTCCAGGGAAGCTCTCCGGAGGACAACAGCAGAGAGTCGCGGTCATCCGCGCCGTAGTCGGCCGACCGGCCCTGGTCCTCGCCGACGAGCCCACGGCGAACCTCGACTCCGCCGCGAGCGAATCTCTGCTTCGGATGATGGAGGAGCTGAACCGCGAGCAGGGAACGACTTTCGTTTTCGCCACTCACGATCCGCGGGTGATGCATCATTCGAGGCGGCTGGTGCGGCTCGTGGACGGCCGGATCGCCTCGGACGAAAAGCGTTGATGCGGCCGGCGGCGCTCTTCTGGCTCGTCGCCGGCGTGGCGCAGGCCCAGGAGCCTCGGCCGTTCACGGGTTACTACCAGAACGTGCCTCTGTGGAGTGGTTCGAACGCCCTCGTCCCCGGGGGCGCCAGCGATTTCAATCGATTCCGGATCTCGACCGAGCCTTCGATCGGCGACTTCTCGTTCGAGTTGGCCTACGAGCAGGTCCTGGTCCTTCGGGAGAACGAGGGCCGCGGGCTTTTCGTGGGGGCGGTTCCGAGCGGGGGCGAGTGGCTCGAGCTCCAGTGGACGCTCGAGGAGAGCGAGAACGTCCTCTGGCAGCACCGCTTCGATCGCGCGAAGGTCGCATGGGCCCCCACGACTTCGTTCCGGATCGATGCCGGCCGCCAGGCCGTGTCCTGGGCGACGACGCTCTTCCTCACGCCGTCGGATCCGTTCTCGCCGTTCGATCCCGCCGACCCGTTTCGCGAATTCCGCGCCGGTGTCGACGCCCTGCGCCTGCGGGTCTATCCCGGGCCTCTCAGCGAGATCGACGTCGTAGTCCGGCCCACGAAGTCGGCCGTCGGCGAGGAGCTGACGGCGCTCGGACGGGGGCTGACGACCGTTCGAGGTTGGGAGCTCTCGGGGTGGGCTGGCGTTCTCTACGACGAGACCGCGGGGGCGTTCGGCGCGTCGGGTGCGGTAGGACCGTGGGCTCTGCGAGGCGAGGGAACCCTCCGGGACCAGGACGAGGAGATCGTGTTTCGTGGGAGTCTCGGCGTCGACCGCCGTTTCACCGTGCGGCGGAGGGACCTCCTCCTCGTTCTCGAGTACCAGAGGGACGGCTTCGGTGCGGGAGACGAAGACGACTATGCGAGGGTCCTGGATTCGGATCCGTTTCTCCGGGGA
>DAISKN010000917.1:0-2142 GCA_036820975.1 Acidobacteriota bacterium
CTATCGTCCCCACGTTCAGGTGCGGCTTCGTTCGATCAAATTTCTCTTTCGACATGAGTGCTCCTGTCTTCAATTAATGCTCGCGCGCCTCCTCGGCGCGCTCGCTCCCCGCGCTCTTCGCGCGGGGAGGAGGGGCCCTCCGGGCCCCGCTGCCTGATGCAAGGCGTGCTCATCTTCCCGTCACCTTTGCCACGACCTCTTCGCCGACGCTCTTCGGCGCCTCTTCATATTGATGGAAGTGCATGGTGTAGGTCGCGCGGCCCTGTGTCGCCGAGCGGAGGTCGGTCGCATAACCGAACATCTCTGCCAGCGGCACGAGGGCGGTGATCACCTGGGCGTTTCCCCGGGCCATCATTCCCTGGATGCGTCCGCGCCTGGAGTTCAGGTCCGCGATCACCTCACCGGTGTAGTCCTCGGGCACGACCGCTTCGACCTGCATGATGGGCTCGAGGAGCACCGGGTCCGCGTTCCGGACGGCCTCCTTGAAGGCCATCGATGCGGCGATCTTGAAGGCCATCTCCGAGCTGTCGACATTGTGGTACGAGCCGTCGAAAAGGCGCACACTCACGTCGACCATTGGGTAGCTCGCGAGGGGGCCCTGCTCCATGGCTTCGGCGACGCCCTTCTCCGTCGCGGGAATGTACTCCCGGGGGATGGTGCCGCCGACGATGTCGTTGACGAACTCGAACTTCGATCCCGGCTTCGGCGAGACCTCGAGCCAGACATGCCCGTACTGGCCCCGGCCGCCGGTCTGCCGGATGTAGCGGCCTTCGGCCTCGGCTTTTCTGCGAATCGTCTCGCGGTAGGCGACCTGGGGTTTGCCGACGCTCGCCGCCACGTTGAACTCGCGCAGCAGGCGATCGACCACGATTTCCAGGTGCAGCTCGCCCATGCCGCTGATGATCGTCTGGCCGGTGTCGGGATCGGTGAAGACCTTGAACGTCGGATCCTCCTGGGTGAGCTTGCCCAAGGCGACGCCGAGCTTTTCCTGATCCCCCTTGGTCTTGGGCTCGATGACCACGGAAATCACTGGATCGGGGAAATCCATGGACTCCAGAACCACCGGATGGTCCTCGTCGCAGATGGTGTCCCCCGTCTGGACGTTCTTCAGCCCCACCGCCGCGGCGATGTCGCCGGCGTAGACCGCCTTGATGTCCTCCCGCTTGTTGGCGTGCATCTTCAGCAGCCGGCCGATGCGATAGCTGCGGTCGCGGCCGGCGTTGAGAACGCTCGACCCCGACTCCAGGTATCCGGAGTACACCCGGAAGAACGCGAGCTGACCCACGTAGGAGTCGGTCATGATCTTGAAAATCAGCGCCGCGAACGGGGCGTCGTCTTTCGCCGGCCGCTCCACCTTCGTCGATCCGTCGAGGGTCGTGCCCACGATCGGGGGAATGTCCGTGGGCGCGGGAAGGAAGTCCGCGACGGCGTCGAGGAGCGGCTGGACGCCCTTGTTCTTGAACGCGCTGCCGCAGAGCACCGGCACGATCTTGAGGGCGATGGTCCCTCTTCGGAGACCGCCGACGATCTCCTCCTCGGTCGGAGTGACCCCGTTGAGGTACTTCTCCATGAGACGATCGTCGTTCTCGCAGGAGGCCTCGATGACTTTCTCGCGGGCCGCCTGGACCTCGTCGCGCATCTCCTTCGGTATCTCTTCGACGGAGAACTCGGCGCCCAGAGTCTCGGTCCGGTAAACGATGGCCTTCTCTCGAATCAAATCGACGACGCCGATGAACGACTCCTCAGCGCCCATCGGTAGCTGGATCAGAACCGGGTTCGCCCCGAGCCGCTCCTTCATCATCGAGACCGTCCGAGGCAGGTCCGCGCCCGTGCGATCCATCTTGTTCACGAAGGCGATCCGGGGGACGTGGTACTTGTCCGCCTGCCTCCACACGGTCTCGGATTGCGGCTCGACTCCGCCCACTGCGCAGAAAACGGCCACGGCGCCGTCGAGGACCCGGAGCGAGCGCTCCACCTCGGCGGTGAAGTCCACGTGGCCCGGAGTGTCGATGATGTTGATCCGAAAATCCTTCCAGAACGTGGTGGTCGCGGCGGAAGTAATGGTGATGCCGCGCTCCTGCTCCTGCTCCATCCAGTCCATGGTCGCCGTACCTTCGTGAACCTCGCCAATCTTGTAGGTGA
>DAISKN010000918.1:0-2104 GCA_036820975.1 Acidobacteriota bacterium
ATCGACGGCGAACCCCTGCAGCACGACCGACTGGCCCGGGATCAAGCCCAAACCGATCTGCGTGAGGTAGAACTGTGGCCCCAGCCGGGCGCGAACTCTCCGCGTGTCCGCCGCCTCGACGATGGCAACGACCTCCTCCAGCTCGCCTTGAAAGGACGCCGTCATCGTTCCCACGATGACGCCCCGATAAGTGGAGACCTGAGACGGATCGAACCGATCCACGATGTCCTGGGTGGGAGCGTAGGTGACCATAGACTGGTCCTCCGCCACCGGGGGAGTGGAGGGGAGAACGGTCTCGGCGGAAACGTAAGCTGGGGCGCGCCGAATCTGTTCTCCCGTTGCCCGCCACACGACGGAGCCGTCGGTTCGGATGGCGAGATACGACCATGGAACCCCGATCAGCCGGCCCGGCGAGTCCCGCAGCTCCACGACGACCAGACGTACCGAGCCCAGCAATGGGTCGAGGATGAGCTCGCGGATGACTCCTTCGAATTCGCCGGCTTCGTTCTGGATTGCCTGGTCCACGAGTCCAGTCACGATGACCCCCGTTTGACCGAGAGTCGTCCCCCACTCTCGAGCACCCGTGACGGTCTCCGCACCGCTCGATGAGAGAGCGCACAGCGCCATCGTTCCCAGGATCCGCGCGATCGATTCTCCACTCATCGTCGCCCCCTTCCGCGTGGCCTCCCTTCCAGGAGCAGGCCACGATCGAAGGGTCTCTCGAAGGCGTTCCATCCTCAATAGGGAAGATTCCGCAGGGGTCCTCCGGGGATCACGGGATGTCGGGCGCGACTTGGGTATGGCACCCTCCTGTCGATGCAGCGCCTGGCACGAGACTTGCTCGAAACGTTACGAGGAGGTGAACGTTGAAAAAACCACGATTCTTTCCGTTTCTGTTCCTGTTTCTCAGCGCTCTCGCGGCGGGTTGCAGAGCCGCGGAGAACACCAGCACCGCCGTGGAAGAAGGCACGAAGGAGGTCGCCCAGCAGGTGAGTGGAGCCGCCACCGACGCGAGCATCACAGCCGCGATCAAGATGACGATGGCCGACGATCCTCTCGTCGGCGCGTTCGACATCGACATCGACACTTCTGCCGGCAAGGTCACGCTCAATGGACGCGTGAAGAGCAAGGCGGAAGCCGACCGGGCGATCCAGATCGCCAGGTCCGTCGATGGCGTGAAGAGCGTGTCGTCCAACCTCGTCGTCGGCGACTAGCTCGACGAGCGATTCGCGGAGTGGCAGTGGGCAGCCACTCCGCGCGTCGTATCTGCCGCTCGAGGTCCGTCGCTTACCCGTTCGCTCTCGTCCACATGGGACGGACTGGTGCGGGTGCGGGATCCTCCAATCGCCATCGAGGAGAGGGAAGCAAAGAGGACTCTCCGCCCGCGCTTCTCGCTTGCGTCCTTGGCTTTCCTCGAGTTCTCCGCCTCATCGGGTTCAGCGCGCCTCCCTTCCGCTACTTCGGGCGCGGCGCCCGGAGGTGGCTCGTCGGCGGAAGGGCGCCGGCTCGTATTTGCCGGACGGCGTTCGCGAGGCTCCTCGCGGCGACCCGGACTTCTTCGAAAAGAGCCTCATCCCGGTCGAGCGCCTGATTACCAGTGGCGTAAGGCTCGTAATACCCGACATACCTATCGATCACAGAAGGCCCCGAAGCGGGAACCAGCCCCATATTCGAAAGCCAGTCCGAAAGAGCCCGCCGCAGCGACCCGGCGCCCTCGGTGTCGCCATGCACGACGACCGCGAATGCGCGTCCCGCGAGATGGCGCGGATAGGACCAGCCCGAAGACTCCAGAGCCTTCGCTTCCTCAGGCGACTTACCATGGGTCGTCGTTGGGTCCGGATTTCCGCCGTCGGCACAGACCAGTCGACCCATCAGGAGCTTCAGCACGCTCGGCGCCTGAAACCAATGGCCGGGAGCGACGATCAAAACAGCGTGAGCGGCCACGAAGCGCAACGGCCGCATGACGGAAATTGTCGTCCGCGTCACCTTCGGAGTACGATGGACGCCGGGGGGCGCGAAGGGTCTCGGCGATGACGAGGTGGTGCGCGGTTCTTCTTTCCCTGCTCGCGGGCTCGGCGGGGCTCGGGGACGAACGACTCGAAAG
>DAISKN010000919.1:0-2102 GCA_036820975.1 Acidobacteriota bacterium
CGGGTCCGGGCCGGCGTTTCGCTCTACCTCGTCCGGTTCCTCCGGATCGACGGCCGCGACTTCATTCTCGTGGGCACGGCCCACGTCTCCAAGGGATCGACGGACCTGGTCCGCGAGGTCATCGAGCGGGAGAAGCCGGATCACGTCGCGGTGGAGCTGGACCTGCAGCGTTATCAAGCGCTCACCGAGCAGCAGCGCTGGGAATCGCTCGACATCAAGGAGATCATCCGGAAGAAGCAGCTCGCTACTCTCATCGTGAACCTCCTTCTCGCGGCCTACCAGAAGCGGATGGGCCTGAAGCTGGGGGTGATGCCGGGAACCGAGCTCCTGGAGGCGGTCCGCGTCTCCGAGGCGAACGGGATCGGTGTCACGCTCGCCGATCGCGAGGTCCGGGCCACCCTTCGGCGGGCGTGGCGGTCGATGTCTATCTTCCGAAAGTCCCTCTTCCTGTCGGCGCTTCTGGCGAGCCTCTTCGACGACAAGGAGCTCAGCGAGGCGCAGATCCAGGAGCTCTTGAAACGGGACGTGCTCTCGGAGCTCATGAAGGATCTCGGGGAAGCGATGCCGGAGCTGAAGAAGGTTCTCATCGACGAGCGCGACCTCTACCTCTCCCACAAGATCCGCGAGGCGCCGGGGAAGCGCGTCGTCGCCGTCGTTGGGGCCGGCCACCTGGAAGGGATCCGGAAAGCCCTTCTCGAGTATCGCGAGGCCGACCTCGAGGAGCTGAGTCGGATTCCCCCGGTTTCACCCGCCTGGAAATGGGTTGGGTGGAGCCTCCCGGTCGCGATTCTCGGCTCGATCGGCTACATCGGCCTGACCCAGGGGCCGGCCGCCGCCGGAGACAGCGCGCTCTTCTGGATTCTCGCGAGCGGAACGCCCTGCGCCCTGGGAGCAATCCTCGCCTTCGCGCACCCGCTGACGGTTCTCGCGGCGTTCGTTTCCGCGCCGATCACGACGTTGAGCCCGGTTCTCGGCGCCGGGTACGTCACTGCTTTCGTGCAGGCGTTCGTCCGGCCTCCCAGGGTCAAGGAGTTCCAGACCGTCGCCGAGGACGTGACGAAGCTGAAGCGATGGTGGCAGAGCCGACTCCTTCGCGTGTTCCTCGCTTTTCTTCTTCCGAGCCTGGGGGCAAGTTTGGGGATGATTTTCGGGAGCGTCGAGATATTCGGAAACCTGTTCTCGTGACCTAAGAAACGGGGCGATGTACACCCAGTTTTCCACAAAAACGCCTGCTGCATCCCGAGGCGAAGTGTCGATGCGGTGGCCATTTAGCTCGACCTGGCGCCTTTCGAACACGTTATCCACAGAATTTTGCACAAAAGCTGTGCAGGCCCCGCGAACCAAAACCTCTTGAGAAAGAAACGCCTGGGTCGGACCGGCCTGGAAGTGAGCGTTCTCGGCCTCGGAACCTGGGCAATGGGCGGCCCCGACTGGCCCTACGGCTGGGGGCCGCAGGACGAAGCGGAGTCCCTGGCGGCGATTCGACGCGCGGTAGCCTCGGGGATCAACTGGATCGATACCGCTCCCGTTTACGGGCTGGGGTATGCCGAGGAGCTGGTTGGACGGGCTCTCGCCGGCATGGCGTCCTCCGATCGACCCCTGGTGTTCACCAAGTGCGGGCTGGTCTGGAAGAAAAAGAGCGTTCGACAGCGGCTCGGCGCCAAATCCATTCGGCGGGAGGCGGAGGCCAGCCTTCGAAGGCTCGGAGTCGAGACGATCGACCTGTACCAGATCCACTGGCCGAATGCCTCGACGATCGTCGAGGCCTGGAGAACGCTTCTGGAGCTTCGAACGGAAGGGAAGGTCCGGCACATCGGGGTCTCCAATTTCGAGGTTCGCGAGCTCGAGCGGCTGCGGCCGATCGCCCCGGTGGAATCGCTCCAGCCTCCGTACTCCCTCGCGCGACGGGGGATCGAGAACGACATCCTGCCCTATTGTCTCGAGCACGATATCGGCGTCATCGTGTACTCTCCCCTGGAATCGGGCCTTTTGAGCGGCAAGATGACGCGCGAACGCATAGCGGCGCTTCCGGATTCCGATTGGCGTAAGCGGAGGGGGGAGGAATTCCGGGAGCCCAAGCTCACTCGAAACCTCGCTCTCGC
>DAISKN010000920.1:0-2089 GCA_036820975.1 Acidobacteriota bacterium
CAGTCTCCGGTGAGCACCTGGTAGACCGCGAGCTGGCTCGCGAGCCCGGTGTTCGAATCGAGCCCGTCGACGAGCTGCGCCCGGGCCCGCGCTTTCACCCGCGAGAGCTCTTCCTCGGTCACGAGCTCGGTCTTGAGCTTCTCGATCTCCTCGAGCATCGCCCTCTCGTTCTCGTCGTTGTCGTGGCCGGGCGCGGGAAAGGAGAAGAACAGGAAGAGGTTCGGGTACTTGTTCCCGGGGAATCCGGGAAAGCCTCCGGCGCCGGCGGAGAGGCGCTTCTCCTGGACCAGGCTGCGATAGATCCGCGACGTCCGTCCGCCGGAGAGGATGTCCTGGACGGCGTCGAACACCGCGTCGTCCTCGTGGAGGGCGCTCGGCTTGTGATAGCCGATGAGGAGGACCGGCTGGGACTGCGCGTGAACCGTGGTCGACCTCGGCCCCTCCTGCCTGGGCTCCGCCGTCAGGACTGGCTCCGCCCGCTCCCGTTTCGGAAGGCGGCCGAAGTAGGCATCGGCCCAGGCGACCGCCTGTTTCGGATCGATGTCGCCGACGATGACCGCGGTCAAGGTCGCGGGAACGTAGTGCTTCTCGAAGAACTCCTGCGCCTGCCACCGGGTCAGGTTCTCGAGGTCCGAGCGCCAGCCGATGCCCTCACGGCCGTAGGGGTGCGCGCGGTAGGCGAGAGAAAGCATGTTGGAGACGAGCTTTCCCACCGGCTGGCTCTCGACGCGCATGCGCCGCTCTTCCATGACCACGTCGCGCTCCTTGTAGAACTCCCGCAGCACCGGCTCGAGGAACCGCGCGGACTCGAGAGAGAACCAGAGCTCGGCCTTGTTCGAGGGAAGACTGAGGTAGTAGCGCGTCGCGTCGTTCGAGGTGGAGGCGTTGAGGCCCGCCCCTCCCGCCTGCTCGATGACCTGGGTGAGCTCCTGGCTCGCGGCGTACTCCCCGGCTTCGGCCTCGGCGGCGCGAAAGGCACTCTCCAGCTCCGCGATGCGGGCGGCATCCGGTGACGTCTCGAGCTTCGCCGCGCGCAGGCGACGGTAGGCTTCGTCGACGCGATCGAGGGCTTCTTTCTCCCGCGGGTAGTCCCGGGTGCCGATGTCGGGCGTTCCCTTGAACGCCATGTGCTCGAACATGTGGGCCATACCCGTCTGGCCGATCTCCTCGTCCACCGAGCCCACGTCGGCGTAGAGGTGAAAGGAGACGACGGGAACCTCGTGGCGCTCCACGATGAGGAACGTCATCCCGTTCTCGAGCCGGTGCTCGGTCACCGTTCTCTCGAACGAGGAGAGGTCTTGAAAAGCGAGCAGGAAGAGCGCAGTGCCTAGCATTCACGAAGTTTAGCTCACCGGCATCGCATGCTACTATCCCGCGCATGATGAGAATCATTGGCTTTCTCCTGCTCCTGGGCCTCTCCGCGTCCGCGGGGCTCGCCCAAACCCCGGACTGGGCCCGACTCGAGGCCGAGACCATGGAGCACTTCCAGGCGCTCCTGCGATTCGACACCACGGATCCACCGGGGGGCGAGAAGCCGGCCGCGGACTACCTGAAGCAGGTCCTCGAGAAAGAGGGGATCCCGGTCGAGGTGTTCTCGCTCGAGCCCCACCGCCCGAACATCGTGGCCCGGTTGAAGGGAAACGGAAAGAAGCGGCCCCTCCTCATCATGGCGCACACCGACACGGTGAACGTCGACCCCAAGAAGTGGACGTTTCCACCCTTCAGCGCCACCCGGGACGGAGGCTACGTCTACAGCCGCGGCACCGTGGACGACAAGGACAACGTCGTCGCGGCGCTGATGCTCATGCTGCAGCTCAAGAGGATGAGCGTTCCCCTGGATCGCGATGTCATCTTCCTCGCGGAAGCGGGCGAAGAGGGATCGACGCGCGTCGGAATCCAGTTCATGGTGAACCAGCACCTGCCCAAGATCGAGGCCGAGTACTGCCTCGCGGAGGGCGGCGGGGTCACTCGCATCGGCGGCGCAGTGAAATACGCGTCGGTCCAGACCATCGAGAAGATTCCCTACGCGGCGGAAGTGATCGCGCGCGGAGTCGCGGGGCACGGCTCCGTCCCGCTCAAGACCAACTCC
>DAISKN010000921.1:0-2075 GCA_036820975.1 Acidobacteriota bacterium
TCGACTCGTTCTACTCGCTGGACAAGGCCCGTGCGGATTTGGGCTTCACCCCCAGAGTCAGCCTTTCCCAGGGGCTCGCACGCACGCTTGCCTTCGATCGCACGGTGCTTTCGCGCTATTGATTATGAACGCCGGCGCAGGAAGAGCTCGACGGCAAGGTAGTGGAGGCTGCTCCGGATCGCGAATCTCGGACGGTTGGGAACTCGAATTCCGGCGTCGGTGATCGTTCCCTCGAGGCAGCCCCGCTTGATCGGATCGTCCCAGACCGTTCCTCTCTCGGGGATCGCGTCGATCGCCCGGACCTGCGCCTCGTCGAGAGGGAGCTCCGCGGCCTTCAGGTTGTCCCGCATGCGACCCGGGTCGCGGGTGCGCACGATCGGGACCATCCCCTTCTGGATCGACCAGCGAATGGCGACCTGCGCCGCCGAGCGATTGGTCTCGAGGGCAATCTTCCGGATCGCCGGGCTCTCCAGCACCTTCAACTTCCCGCCACCGAGGGGAGAGAACGCCTGCACCTCCATACCCCGCTCCCGACAGCCCTGAACCAGGTCGGCATCGTAGTTCCAGGGATGACATTCGATCTGGTTCACCGACGGCTTCACCGCCGCGTGCTCGAACAAGTAGTCGAGGAACGAGGCTCCCGCGTTGCTGCAGCCGATCCGCCGGACGAGACCGCGCTCCACCAGCTTCTCGAGCTCGCTCCAGGGTTTCATCAGGGCCTCGGTACCGGCGTCGAGAACGAACAGAGCCGGGTGATGGAGCAGCAACGTATCGAGCGGCCGCCCGCCGAGCTTCGGGAGGATGAGCCGCTCGAACTGTCTCGAGACCCGGTACGGCTGGACCTTGTGGATGACGCGGGCCTCGTCTCCCGCACCGCAATCGTCGAGGGCGCCGAGGAGCTCCCGATCGTTCGCGTAGTAGACCGCGGTGTCGAACGCTCGGTAGCCCGCCTGCCAGGCCTCCCGGAAGACCTCGCGCGATCGAAGCATGCCGGTTCCGAAGACGATCGAGCCGAAATTCGTCATCGCGAGAGCCCGAGGTCAGTCGCGGTAGGCTCCGGAATTGACCTTGTAGCGAAACGGAGAGAGCAGCAGGTTCCAAGGCGAGAGCGCGCGCAGAAGCGGTGAGTACACGCGGAACTTGGCCGCGATGTAGACGCTGAATCCGAGCTGCGGGTGGACCCAATGAGGGGCGGCATAGGAGCAGAACGCCATCGCCCGATAGCTGCCGTGGCCGAATCCGCCGCGATGGAGGGCCCGGGCATCGAAGAGGGCGACGGTCCCGGCCTTGGCCACGAGCCGTTCCGGAGCGATTCCGAGCGGCGCATCGCTGTCGAGAGGAATTCCGCGCCTCAGCTCTTCCGCAAGCGCCAGCGCGTGCTCGCCGTGCGGGTGAGTGCCGGGTACGTACTCGGTCGGCCCGGAGTCCTCCTCGACGTCGGTGAGGAACAGAAACGCCTTCACGACATGGAGATCCTCGAGGTCGACGTGCCACCGCGCGTTGCCTCTGCGGCTCTCCTGACGTACCGACGGATGCAGAATGCAGCCCAGTTGCTGCCGGCTCGTGACCAGCCCGCAGTAGGCGTCCACCACGTCCTTGATGACGGGATTTCTGGCGAACACCTGAACCAGCGGCTCCTGGAGCCGGCTGCCTTCGAGCGCCAGGCCTGCGGGCTCCTTGGAGTACTTCGCCCGCAGTTCGGCGAACTCCGTCTCCGCCCCGATGGCGTGAACGTCGGTGACCGCCACGCCGCGCTCCCGGAGATCGGACAAAAGACCGCTCGCGACGGGCGACCGCTCGACCCGGGTCTCCGCGGACGACGCGAGGAAACGCAGCCGCGCCAGCCAGTTATAGACATTGAGCCACACGAATGTGATGAACTTCTTGTTCGTTTCTTCCTTGGCGAATAGAGACGGGTAGAGCTTGCCGCGCAGCATCTCCGACGGCGCGGCCTCCGGCGGCATGGTAAAGGCAGGCGTCGGGGCCGGCACCGAATTCATCTTCATCACTCTCCGAATCCGTACCCGAACATCTCGATGTCCCGACGGTATCTCTCGGCCACGATATCCCGGGTC
>DAISKN010000922.1:0-2054 GCA_036820975.1 Acidobacteriota bacterium
GCTCGCCGGGCTCGAAACGCGTCGAGCCCCTTTACTTCTCCATCGACGTGCAGACATCGAGAGTGAGCCTTCATCGGATGATTGCCGACCCCGTAGCTCTCCCCGCGTCCGAGCGGGAAAGTCGGCGTCGGAGATAGTCACAGGTCCTCGTTTATCTGCCGATCCCGCTTCTACTTCCCTTTGCGCCTTTTTCGTCTCTGCGTTCATTTCTCCCCGTGGCCGGGCGTTCGAAGCGATACGTGACCGAACGATGACAATCTGTCTAAGCCCCTATAGAGTCTTTATCCGATAGAGGTGGGGGCCGGTGCTCGGCAAACTGAATGCGGCCACTATGAGGAGGTACCAGAGTCTTCCTGCCGATCGGCGCGGTCGAGTGCTTGGAAAGGCGAGGGCGGTGCTTTTCTCGTCGGTCGACAGCGAGGCCACACTCGCGGAGGTCGCGAGGCTCGCGATCCCGGAGCTCGCCGACGGATGCGTCATCCACCTGCGGGACCGGGATGGGCGAATGCGCCTTCTGACGGCGCGTCACGCCGACAAGGACCGGTTGGCCGCGCTCGAGGCGTTGCACCGAGGGGAGGGCTTGGGTGTGCCCTCCGAGGAGGGGCCATGGAACGTTCTTCGGAGCGGTGAGCCCGAGCTGCTGGCGGACGCCGGCACGCACTACCTGTCCCGTTCGCGGGATCCCGGAGAACGGCAGCTCCTCGAGCGCGTCGATCTCGGATCGAGCCTCAGCGCGCCGATGTTGTTTCGTCAGCGCCTGGTGGGGGCGATCACGCTTCTCACGTCGCGCTATGGAAGACGAATGACCGAAAGCGACCTCGCTCTCGTCCAGGACGTGGCCCAATGCGCCGCTGCGGCAGACGCCTACTCGCGGCTCGTTCGCGAATCCGAACGGCTGAGCCGGGTGAACGACGATCTCCTCACCGCCTACCAGCACAACCTGCACAACCCCCTGGGTTCGGTTCACATCTGGCTGGAGCTGCTGCGCTCGGAGAGGTTCGGGCCCGGCGGTGTCCGCGCGGTTTCGATGATCGATCGCAGCATTCGCCACCTCACCGGCCTCGTGAGCCAGCTGGCGGACGTCTCGCGCATCCTCAGCGGCAGGCTGAAGCTCGACAAGCAGGCGACGAACCTTTGCGAAGTCTTCGATGAGGTCCTGAAGGCGGCCGAACCAGCCGCCCACGAGAAGCGCCTCCGGGTGGAGGTCGAGATCGACCGCTCTCTTGAATGGCTGTGGGCGGATCCGCGCCGTATCCGACAAGCCCTCGAGAGTCTGCTCTCGAACGCCATCAGGTTCACGCCGCCCGGCGGATCGGTTACGGTGCGGCTCGAGCGCCGCGAGGGCAGGGCCCGCATCGAAGTGCGCGACACCGGCGTCGGCATTCCTCGCGACTCACTCCCCGCCGTCCTCGGGGGTTTTCGCGAAGGCGGGAGCCCCCACAGCGGCCTGGGCCTCGCCATCGCTCGACAGATCGCCGAGCTGCACGAGGGGAGGATCGCCGCCGAAAGCGAGGGAGAGGGGCGCGGAAGCGTCTTTACCATCGAGCTCCCTGTCGATGCTCCCCCGACGGGGCCCGTGGGTCATCAGGCACGGCATTGAGAGGTCCGGATCCTCTTCAACGGATACGCGCAAGGGGGCAAGACGCAAAGACAAAATGGTGGTCCTCTTCCTTCCCTCGAGGCAGGGGGACTTGAGGGCGCCTCGGTAGTTCACTGTATTCCGGCATTCCCCAGGCGGCGGCTATCTTCGCTGCTTAACCTTTGCGCGGAAAGAGGTTCTCGCCTATGAAGAAGAGCGCGACCGGAGAGAGTCTGGGCTCTGGAATCATTCCCATTGCCCGGCCGCGCGAGAAACCCTCGTCGAGGAAATCCCCGCGGCAGCCGCGGGCCAACGGGGCGATGCCGGGTGCTCGGGTTGGGCGAGGTAATGGACGGTCGAGTCAATATGACGATGGGACTCCTCCGGCACTCGACAAGAGACAGTTTTTGCTGGCGTTGGGCGCCCTGAAGAACGGGGACTTCACCGTCAGGCTTCCCGTCGACCTTCCCGGCCT
>DAISKN010000923.1:0-2048 GCA_036820975.1 Acidobacteriota bacterium
GTCGTCATCACCGGAGCCGGCGAGAACTTCTGCTCGGGCGGCAACGTCCACGAGATCATCGGTCCGCTGGTCGCCATGGACATGAAGGCCCTCCTGCGGTTCACCCGCCTGACCGGGGACCTGATCCTCGCCATCCGTCGATGTCAGAAGCCGGTCGTCGCTGCCATCGACGGAATCTGCGTCGGAGCCGGAGCGGCGATCGCCATGGCTTCGGACCTGAGGCTGGGAACGGCGCGTGCCAAGGTAGCGTTCCTGTTCACCCGGGTGGGGCTCGCGGGCTGCGACATGGGGGCCTGCGCGATGCTTCCCCGCATCGTCGGGCAGGGCCGCGCGGCGGAGCTTTTGTACACCGGGCGCGACATGGGCGGAGAGGAAGCGGAGCGCTGGGGTTTCTTCAACCGGTTGTGCGCGCCCGATGCCCTGCAGAAGGAGGCCCGCGAGATGGCCGCCTCTCTCGCCTCGGGTCCCACGTTCGCGCACATGATGACCAAGACTCAGCTCGACCAGGAGTGGGCGATGAGCCTCGAGGCTGCCGTCGAGTCCGAAGCGCAGGCGCAGGCGATCTGCATGCAGACCGGCGATTTCGAGAGGGCCTATCGGGCCTTCGTCGCCAGGGAGAAGCCCCGGTTCGAGGGAAATTGATGTCGGACGATTTCCTGGACTGGCCGTTCTTTGACGATCGGCACCGCGCGCTTCGGTCGCGCCTTCGCCAATGGATTCCCGAGCAACTGGGCGGGATCGACGATGTCGACGACCGAAGGGCCTGCAGGATCCTCGTCGAGAGCCTGGCGAAGGGCGGGTTGCTGGACTACGCGGTTCCGGAGACCGGCACCTCCCTCGACGTCCGGTCGCTTTGCGTGATTCGCGAGACCCTCGCGCACCATCACGGCCTCGCGGACTTCGCTTTCGCCCTGCAGGGCCTCGGAAGCGCGCCCATCACGCTCGCCGGTTCCGACGAGCTCAAAGAGCGCTATCTTCCTCCGACGCGCGCCGGGCGCTTCATCGCGGCCTTCGCGTTGTCCGAGCCGGACGCGGGATCCGACGTCGGCGCGATCGCCACCACGGCGAAACGGGACGGCGACGACTTCGTTCTCGACGGCGCCAAGACCTGGATCTCGAACGGCGGCATCGCGAGCTATTACGTGGTCTTCGCGCGGAGCGAGACGGCGCCCGGGACCAAAGGGCTCTCCGCGTTCGTGGTGGACGCCGACGCGCCCGGATTCCGCGTGGCGGAGCCGATCGAGGTCGTCGCTCCTCACCCGCTCGCGCGGCTCTCGTTCGAGGGATGCCGCGTGCCCCGCTCCCGCCTCGTGGGAGAACCGGGGCAGGGGTTCGAGATCGCCATGGCCACTCTCGACATCTTCCGCGCGAGCGTCGGCGCCGCCGCCCTCGGATTCGCCCGGCGCGCCCTCGACGAGACCCTCGCGCGCGTCGAGTCCCGCGAGCAGTTCGGAAAGAAGCTCGGCGACTTCCAGATCACGCAGGCGAAGCTCGCCGACATGGCGACCTCCGTCGACGCCTCGGCTCTCCTGGTCTACCGGGCCGCCTGGGCGAAGGACCGGGGAGCCGAGCGCGTGGCGAAGGAATCCTCGATGGCGAAGATGTACGCGACGGAAGCGGCACAGAAGGTCGTCGACGACGCCGTCCAGATCTTCGGCGCCGAAGGTGTCGTCAAGGGGAGCGTGCCCGAGAGGCTCTACCGCGAGGTCCGGGCGCTTCGGATCTACGAAGGAACCACCGAGATCCAGAAGCTGATCCTCGCGCGCGAGCTGCGGAGGAGGGCATCGGGATGACGACGGCCCCGCCCGTCGGGAAGACCGCCCACGTGGATACTTTCGTCCGGGAGAGCCTGCCTCCCCGGAACCTCTGGCCCGATCTTCTCTACGATCTCCCCGAGCTTCGCTACCCTCCGCAGACGAACGTCGCCACCGAGCTCCTGGACTCCCACGTGCAGGCGGGTCGCGGGGAAGCCCGGTGCCTCGTCGAAGGCGGCGTCACCTGGTCCTACCGGGAGCTCCAGCACAGCGCGAACCGAATCGCCCGCGTCC
>DAISKN010000924.1:0-2047 GCA_036820975.1 Acidobacteriota bacterium
CGAGGTTGCAGAGGCAGGCGACCGCGAGCCGCTGCTCGGGAAAGCGAAGGAGCTCGGCGCGATAGCCGGCCCACGACCCGCCGTGGCTGACCGTCTTGAGGCCCCGTAAGTTCTCCATGGCGAGCCCGAGGCCGTAGGTCATGGGCTTTCCCGTCTGGAGCGTTCCCGGAGTCTGCATGCGCTCGAGCATCTCCGCCGTTCCCACCCGGGGGTCATAGAAGTTCTGGTTCCAGAGGAAGAGGTCCTCGATGGTGGTGTATACCGCCCCGTCACCCGTCTGCTCGAAATCCGACATCTCGATCTCGAGCTCTCCCTCGGGTGTGTAGTCGTATCCGGTCGAGCGGTTCGGCACGATGTCCTGCGGGTCGTCGAGGTAGCGCGTGTGGCGCATGCCCAGGGGATCGAAGATCCGCTCTTTGCCGAACTCGGGAAGCGTCTTTCCCGAGACCCGCTTCACGATCTGGGAGAGAAGAAAGTAGCCCGAGTTGCTGTACAGGTACTCGTCTCCGGGCTCGAAGTTCAGCGCTTTCTGCCGGACGATGGCATCGAGCGCGTCCTGACTGGTGGTCACGTCCTTCCAGTTCACCCCGGCAAGATAAAAGAGCCCCAGGTAGTCGCGCAGTCCGCTCGTGTGCTGCATCAGGTGGCGTATGGTGATCGTGGGCCCGTAGTGGGGAAGGTCGGGGACGTATTTCCGGACCTCGTCGTCGATGTCGAGCTTCCCGTCCTGTTCGAGCAGAAGGACGGCGAACACCGAGAACTGCTTCGAGGTGGAGCCGATGTCGAAGACCGTGGACGGAGTGATGGCGACTCCCAGCTCCAGGTTGGCCATCCCGTAGCCGCGCGCGTACTCGATCGCCCCCTCGCGGTAGACGCCGAGGGCGCAGCCCGGCGAGTCCGTTCTCTGGTAATCGGCGAAGATCGCGTCCACTTGCGCCCGCAGGTCGCTATCCGCTCCATGGCAGAGGGTCGCGGCGATCGCGGATGCCGCCAGAGTCCAACCGATGACTTCGAGTCGCATGAGCCTCCTCGTTTCGCTGGGAACGACTCATGCTAGCCGCGGCGTCGGGGATCGTCAATCCGCGGCAGCCGGACGGTCCCGCTCATCCGACTTCCGGCGCGCCGTCGAGGACGTTCACGATGCCGGTCTCGAGAGAATATTCGGCTCCCACGACGACCAGGCCATCCTTTGCGATCAGCCGCTCGAGGATCTCCGACCCGTGGCGCAGCTGATTGGCCGAGACGCGGACGTTGGCGCGGACCGCCTCGAAAACGAGAGCATCGAGATCCGCGCCGAGCTCGGTCGCCAGGAGGCCCTCGACCGAGGGTCGAATGCGGTCCACGATCGAGCGCAGATTTCGCGATTGCGTCGCTTGCGGCCGCCGCAGCTCCTCCAGGGTCGCGAGAACCGCGCCGCACTGGGAATGGCCGAGGACCACGACCAGCCGCGTGCCGAACCGCTCGGCGGCGAACTCCACGCTGCCGATCTGCGAGGGAGCGACGACGTTCCCGGCGACGCGGATGACGAACAGGTCCCCCAGCCCCTGGTCGAACACGATTTCCGCGGGCACGCGGGAATCGGAGCATCCGAGGACGATGGCGAAGGGCTGCTGGCCCGAAACCAGCTCGGCGCGCCGGGTGCGGCTGGACAGGCCGTCGACACTCCCCATGCCCGAGACGAAACGGCGGTTCCCTTCGAGCAGGCGCTCCAGCGCCTGGCGTGCCGCGGTCCTCAATGGCCGCTCACCCGTAGGGCCACGTCGACTTCACGAAATGCTTCAGCCGGTGCTCCCGATGGTGTCTGGCGCCTGGTAGATAACGTCGGTTCGCATCGCATACTTCTTTCCGCGCCTTACTTCGCAGCCTTCGTGGCGAATCTTGTGCTGAAATATTGCCACGAGACCCCGCCGAGGGCGAACTACGCGATCGAGCTGTTTCACGAAACGCGTCTCCCCGCCTTCGAAATCGTCATTGAAATAGACGAGAACCATGTGCGTTAGTCTCGTGCTGAATACCAGTCCAACACTCGTAAGGCGCGCAGGGTGTT
>DAISKN010000925.1:0-2045 GCA_036820975.1 Acidobacteriota bacterium
CGTTCGATCTGCGCGCCGGAGACGTCAACGTTCCACCAGTTGTCGGCGGGAAACACCTGCCGCCCGGCGAGGTTCTCGCCGACGGCGACCGGACCGGCTGCATCTCCGCTCGAAGGCGCAGCGCTCGGATCCACCGGGCTTTCGTTTCCTCTGCGGCATCGGGCGCCAATCGACGCGCCGAGCGCCGTCAGCAGAAACCGCCGCCGGCTCACGCGAGAAGCTCGACGCCGATGGCGTCGTGGTCGGAGAGAGGGACGTCCCTCCCTTCCCGGAGCTCGTGGATCACGATGGGCTGCGCCGACCGGAGACCGCGCGTCGCGAACCAATCGACCTTGAGCGGACAGCGGCCCTCGTGGTTCTTGAGCGCCCAGCGGATGAAGGCGAAGCACCAGCCGGGGATCCACTCCCCCAGATTGTCGCGGGTCTTCCCGCAGCTCACGTCATAGGACATCGTCCGCTCGCCGAGGACGTTCGACTCCAGGTACTCGAACCCGTGCGCGGTCAGGCTCTCGAAGAGATCCCGCTCGAACCAGCGGTAGGGGTGGAGGTAGTGCTCGATGGAACGGTCGATCCCGAGAAAGACGCGAAGCCAGTAGCCCATGATCGCGTGAAACGCGCGCGAGGAGTTGTGGGTGGTCGTATTCCAGTCGCCTCCTACGATCGCGGGTCCCGCGCCGTCGAGAGCCTTCAGAATGTCCCGGATCTGGTCGCGCCTGTGGGTTTGACGGGACTGGGCGTCGAGGTGGACGGCGACCGCAGTCAACGGCATTCCCGGGAACAGGACCTCGACGGCGAGCGCCGCCTGGTTCCCGAGCCTCTTCTCACGGCCCGCCATCTTGTCCTTGCCGTTCTCGAGCGGGATGACCCTCGCCGAGCCGAGCGGATATCGGCTCAGGATGGCGTTTCCATGGAGGCCGACCTCGTTCTCCCCCTGGGCGTGGTACTCACGGCCGGACCCCTTCGCCAGGTTGATGTAGCAGGGAGCGAACGCGAAGTGCAAGCCGAGCTCCCGGGCGAGAACCCGCGCCACGTCGCGGTTGCCGGAGCGCGCCATGCCGACGTCGGTCTCGGTGAGCAGCAGAAGATCGGCTTCGCGCAGGTACGGGTGCTCGCGCAGAGCCTGGAGCTGACCTTCGAGCTCGATCCCCCGCTCGAGGTTCCAGGCGACGACGCGATAGCGGTCTTTCGCCGCGGCCTCGAAGCTCGCGTAGCTACCGACGTCCGGGCTCTGGAGCACGCGCCGCAGCTTCGGCTCGAGATCCCGATAGAGAGGATGGGTGCGCAGCTCCGCGGTAGAACGGCACCGGGAAAGGGTCTCGAAGTGCGGCTTCAGCTCCGCCCGTATGAAATCGTGGCTCACGGATTTTCTCATGGTACCTTATCGACCGCAGATGCGCAGGCCGACTTTCGTATTCCTCCTCTTCGCGTCGCCCCTGCCTCTCGCGGCGCAGCTTCCCGAAGGCGGCCGCGAGCTCTACGAGATCGGCTGCGCCAAATGCCACGGGAGCGACGGGCGCGGGGTCGACCCCTCTCTCGTCGGCTTCAACGTCCCGCTGCCCGATTTCACCGACTGCCGGTTCGCCTCGCGCGAGGCCAGTGACGACTGGATCGCGGTCACTCACCTCGGAGGCCCGGCGCGCGGGTTCGACTCGACCATGCCCGCCTACGCCGAGGCTTTCGACGCCGAGCGCATCGAGCGGGTCGTCGAGTTCATGCGGGGCTTCTGCACCGACCGGGCCTGGCCGCGGGGCGAGCTCAACCTCCCCCTCGCCCTTTTGACGGAGAAGGCGTTCCCCGAGGACGAGGCGCTCTGGACGACGTTCGTCGACGTGGAAGGGAAAGGCGCGGTCGCGACCGAGCTCGTCTACGAGAGGCGCGTCGGCGCCCGGCACCAGTGGGAAGCGACCGTTCCCATCGGAGCATCATCCGATGGATCTTCGTGGGCAGGGGGGATCGGCGACATCGGTGTCGGCTGGAAGAGCGCATTCTGGCACACCGGGACTTCGATACTCACCGCCGGAGGGGAGGTCTTGCTTCCGACGGGC
>DAISKN010000926.1:0-2029 GCA_036820975.1 Acidobacteriota bacterium
GGACTACCTGCGTCATTGCCGAAGGATTCTCGGAGCGCTCGGTCCGAGGTTCGCCTCGAAGCTACGGGACGCGGGCCTCCACGTCGCGAGTCCCGAAGGGGCTTTCTACGTATTTCCCGACTTCGCCGAGTTCCGTGAGAAAGTTCGAGCCCGGGGCATCGAGACCGGAACTGCTCTCAGCGAACGACTGCTGACGGAGGCCGGGGTTGCCTCCCTGTCGGGCGCGGCCTGCGAGCAGCCGGAGTCAGAGCTCACCCTTCGCCTGGCCTACGTGGATTTCGACGGCCAGCGAGTCCTCGACGCCTCCCGCGCCCTCGGACTCGATCACGAGATCGGGGATGCGTTCCTCGAGGCGAACTGTGGACACGTGCTCGGGGCCGCGAAGCGCATCGGCGAGTGGCTCGCTTCAGGCGGGTAGGCGGTTCGGTCACTCGTCGATTCGATGGTACGCCCGGCAGGATTTGAACCTGCGACCCCAGGATTAGGAATCCTGTGCTCTATCCAACTGAGCTACGGGCGCACGAAGAGTAGACGGTCGATCTTAGGAGCCGGACGCGCCTTTGGCAAATCCCGGAAGCTACGCTTCCCGGCGAGCGCGGGAGTCCGTTGCCTGGACTTCCTCCCAAGCGGTCCGGATCTTGAGCCTGAGCTTCTGGCGCGCTTCGCGCTCGGCCATCGTGAGGAAGCTGTAGGAGGACTTCGTGAGCTTCTGGAGGAACGAGATCTCGAGCTGAGTCAGGAACAGGTCGACGCTTCCGTCGCTGGTGCCCGGAAGGGTGACGTCCGAGAGTTTTCGTCCGAAGCCCTGCCGGGCGTGCCGCTCGTCCTCGGTGATGAAGTGGTACTCCGAGCGGAGCAGCTTCTGGATGAACACCAGCTCCTGATGGGTCAACCGGATCGTCGCCCGACGATTGTTCGCTATCGCCATCTCGTTGTCCTCAGGCATTCCCAATCTTGTAGTAGTTCTGCTCGTCGGGGGTCGCCTCGTACGAGCGGGAGGATTCCGCCGCCCGGCGATAGACCTCCTCCTCGCTCGAGCCCGTGAGAATGAACGGCTGATCTCCGTCGGGGTGGGTCACGTCCACCAGGAGCACGCGGTTATCGACGGTCACCAGGTTCCAGGCGTGCCTTCCCTTGAAGATATAGAACTTGAGGTCGCCCTTGACGACGCGGCAGTCGATTCCCGCTTCCTGGAGGTAGAGCTGGAAGAAGATCGACAGATGCCGGCAATCGCCCAACCCTTTTTCCAGGTACTCCGAGAGCACGATGCTCTCGTTTCCGAAATCCCGCGACAGCTTCTCGACGCCGAGCTCGTTGAACTCGATGTCCCGTCGGACACAGTTGTAGTACCAGGCCAGGAGGGGATCCACCTCGATCTGCCCCGAGACGCCGCGGCGCTTGCATTCCGCGAGGCGCGACAGCAGACGAATCTTGTCGATCTTGATCTTCTCCCGGCCGGACCGCTCGGTGGGCGAGGAATGAGTGCCCATGTCCGTGTATCCGTGCATCAGGTAGTCGGGAATCCCCCGATAGACCTTTCCGTCCTCCACCCAGATCTGCTGGTCCATGAGGGTCTCGAGCTCCACGGCGGCGCGCACGTACCGGTCCTTGCGCGACGACTCCGGGAGCCGCGCGATGGCGGCGTTCATCGCCCGGGTCGTCTCCATCGGCGCCACCGCCCAGCTGGTGAGAAAGTCCGCCAGCTCCGAGGGCTCGAGCTCGTGGGCGATGCGCTTTCCGGTTCTGGGATCCAGATAGTACGAATGGTCGAGGTAGTCGGGATCCACGAGGGCCACCGACCGCACGAGGGAAGCCTGCTGCGCCGTGAGCCGCTCCATGAGGTCGCGCAGCTCCTTCGAGCCCAGCTTGCGTCTCCCGGGGGAGACTCGAGTGACGGAAGGCGAAGAGTCCTGCGACACCGCGTCTTCCCTCTCCTTTCCCGGCTTCCCGGGGCCTCCCGGCTCTCCCGCGCGAAGCGACGACGTCATCGGTTCACCGATAGCTCAGAACCGACCGGATATCGTACCCG
>DAISKN010000927.1:0-2021 GCA_036820975.1 Acidobacteriota bacterium
CTTAGCCCCGCCCCGGGGTAGGTGTCGGTGTTCGGCGACGGGCTCGACTTCGGGCGCAGGTCTTTCCCGAGACCGAAATCGAGGAGCTTCACCGTGCCGTCCGGCTGGATCTGCGCGTTCGCCGGCTTCAGGTCGCGATGGACGATTCCTTTTTCGTGCGCCGCCTCGAGCGCCTGCGCGATCTGGAGAAAGATGGGTCGCGCTTCGGAAAAGGGAAGCGGTCCTCGCGTGAGCCGATCCGCGAGGCTTTCTCCGGGGATGAGCTCGAGAACGAGGAAGGACTTCGTCCCGTCGCGCTCGAGCCCGTGGATGACGGCGATGTTCGGATGGCGGAGAGCGGCGAGAAGCTGCGCCTCCCGCTCGAACCGCTCGACTCTCTCGGGATCTTCTCCCCAGGCCTCGGGGAGCGCCTTGACCGCGACCTCGCGGCCGAGCTCGAGGTCGCGGGCCCGGTAGACTTCGCTCATCCCTCCGACTCCGAGCCGGTCGAGAATCTCGTACCTCCCGACGCGGGTGCCGGCTGCGAGAGGCATCGAGCGAGTTTATCAAGTTTCCACGTGGGGTCTCGGACAAGCGGGTCTCTGGTTTACTCCACCGGGAACGAATTCGAGAAGGAACGGGAAGAGATCGAAGGGCACGGCTAGCGGCCGAGTCGCAACCTCAACCACGCAATCAGCACCGCCATCGATATCGCAAATACACCGAGCCATACGTAGTTGGGCGTGCCGCAGTCATCGCACAAGGAGAAGGTCATGGAATCGCGCCCCCGGCTAGAGGACCCGCCATCGTCTCGACCAGGTGAGCGCAACTACAGTTGCGGCGAGGGCTCGGTGAATGCCCAGTCGGTGGTGGTCATACCGCAGAATCACAGATGTTTAAAATCTTGAACTCCATCACTCGATTCGACACCGTCACGCCGCGTAGGTTCCCTGGGCTTCGAAGCTGGGCTCATTCAAGCACTCTTCGAGGTTACAACCAGGTCAACGTCGCAATCGAGAACGTGCAGTAGGTTGAGAACCTGGTCCACTGACTTGCGATAGTTGGTCTGATCCAGCAGACGATAGAATTGAGCCGCTGAAGTTCCCAGACGGCGAACGATCTCTCTCTTGGACAGCGGGCTCTGCTCGACCCTTTTTTGAGCCTCCAGAGTCAATCTATAGAGCAGGAGATCCCTCAGATAGCCCGGGTCTTGGTTGTACTCCAGCACCTGGTCGACGTGAATGGTCCCCTCTGCTCCCGATTCGAGAGTGTAGACGAACGCTTCTCGCCCGAGCTCCTTGTCCACGCGGACCGCATTGACGGGGTCATCGGCTCTCGGGCGTGGCTCCGCCTTGATGTACGGGAAGGACAGCGTTCGCGAGTGCAGTCTTACCTCGAACGCCCTTCGTCGATTGTTGGTCTTCACTGATCGGATCTTCATAGGAGGCCCTCGGCTTCCAGCTCTTCCATGAGACTCGAGATTCTCCGACTGGCCTCACCCACCATGGGCATCCTGTTCTCCAGATCCCATTTCACGATGAGTGCGCCGTCCCGATACACGTGAACGTGTCGCGGAGAGTGATCGCCGACCCAAGTGAGGAATATGAATCCACCCCGGCGAATTCGCGCCACGCTGATTCTAAACGTTACCGCATGAGGTAACGTTTGTCAAGGACGTGGATCGATCCGGAGAACAGTGGACAAGCCTAATGGGGCCAGCGCGGCGGGCCATGTCGACCCCACCCTCGGCGCGAAACGAGAAAGCCAGATTCGTCATCACGAACGCGTCCTCGGGGTTCCATCGAAGAGCGGTCTCGAACGCTCGCCTCGCCTCCACGGAGCGGCCGAGCTCAACCAGCACTTGACCGAGCTCGATGTACCCGTAACCGAAACCTGGAGTGAGCTCCAACAGGCGTCGGAACGCCGCTAGAGCTTTTTCCCATTCACCGCGTTGGGCGAAAAGCCTCGCGAGATCGCATTGAGCGTCGACGTGGCTCGGATAAAGAAGCAGCGCGCGCTCGAACGCGCGCTGCGCCTTGTCG
>DAISKN010000928.1:0-1999 GCA_036820975.1 Acidobacteriota bacterium
GAAGACCCTCGGTGAGGGCGCGCGCTACCGCTTTCTCCTTCATCCTCCCGTGCTGCGAGCCCTCGGCATGAAGCGAAAGATCGCACTGGGCGCCTGGTTTCGCCCCGTGCTGCGAGTCCTCGCGAAGCTCAAATTCCTCCGGGGAACGGCGCTCGACCCCTTCGGCTACGCCCGCGTCCGGCAGGTGGAGCGCGCCCTTATCGGGGAGTATCGGTCGACCCTGGAGCGCCGGATCGAGAAGCTCACGCCCGAGAATTACGAGGCGACGGTGGCGCTCGCCGAGCTCGCGGATGGCATCCGCGGATACGAAGAAGTGAAGCTCAGAAACGTCGAACGGTTCCGGAGCGCGGTCACCCGTATGGAGGCGCCATGATCTTTCTTCTCACGGTTTCCCTGGCCGCTGCACAAAATGCCCAGGACGCTCAGGAGTGGTTCCGCGAGGCCCGCTTCGGGATGTTCATCCACTGGGGGGTCTACAGCCTTCTCGGGAAGGGTGAATGGGTGATGGAGAACGATCGCATCTCCGTCGCCGACTACGAGAAGCTCCCGCCCCGGTTCAACCCCGTCGACTACGACCCCGCGGAGTGGGTGCGGATCGCGAAAGACGCGGGTATGCGCTACATCACCATCACCTCGAAACACCACGACGGCTTCGCGATGTGGGACTCGCAGGCCAGCGACTACGACATTGTCGACCGGACTCCGTACGGGAAGGACGTGCTGAAGGCTCTGGCGGAAGAGTGTCGAAAAGCTGGCATCAAGCTTTTCTTCTACCACTCCCACCTGGACTGGCACCATCCCGACTACTACCCGCGAGGGAAGACCGGCGGGCACACGGGCCGACCCGAGGAGGGAAGCTTCGACCGCTATCTCGACTACATGAACGCGCAAATCTCGGAGCTCGCGGGCGGCGACTACGGAGAGATCGGCGGGTTCTGGTTCGACGGCTGGTGGGACCAGCACGTGAACGAGGCCGACAAATCCGACCGCACGACCCACGTCGACTGGAAGCTCAAGGAAACCTACGACCTCATCCATCGGCTGCAGCCCCAGGCGCTCATCGGGAACAACCACCACGTGGCGCCGTTCGAGGGTGAGAACTTCCAGATGTTCGAGCGCGACCTCCCCGGCGCGAACACCTTCGGCTACAACACCACGGAGGTAGGCGCTCTTCCCCTCGAGACCTGCGACACCATCAACGGCTCCTGGGGTTTCAACGCGACGGACGCGGCGTTCAAGAGCACGAAGGAGCTCATCCATTATCTGGTGCGCGCCGCCGGCTCCGACGCGAACCTGCTTCTGAACGTGGGCCCGACGCCCGAGGGCGCGTTCTCCCCGGAGGTCGTGGAGCGCCTTCGAGAGATGGGAGCCTGGACCCGCGAGTTCGGGAAGACGATCTACGGAACCCGAGGCGGCCCGATGAGGCCCCAGCCCTGGGGAGTCATGACCTCGAAGGACGGAGTCCTCTACGTCCACGTCCTCGACCCGAACGCGCCCGAGAGGCTGGTCCTTCCTGGGACCTCTGGCCTTCGCGTCGGGGATGCGACGCTCCTGACTACCGGCGCCCGCGTCCGGTTCGAGCGCGCGGAGGAGCTTGCTGTCTTGCTTCCAGCCCAACGGCATCCCATCGACACCGTCATCGTCCTCGCCACCACGGCGGATCGAGCCCGGGTTCACGCTCTCGTCGAGGAGTGAGCCCTCTCGAGAAGGAGCGCTCGCTCGCGAGTGTTCCGGGTGAGTGCGGCCGCCCGCTCGAACTCCACCCTCGCTTCCGAGACCCGCCCGAGCTTCTCGAGGAGATCGCCGCGTACGGCGGGGAGAAGGTGGTAGCCCTCGAGGGAGGATTCCCGGGCGAGAGCGTCGACGAGCGCGAGGCCGACCTCGGGTCCCGAGACCATTCCCACGGCCACGGCGCGATTGAGCTCGACCACCGGCGACGGCGCGAGCGCGGCGAGCTCCGTGTAGAGGAGGACGATGCGCCTCCAGTCCGTTTCCTCCG
>DAISKN010000929.1:0-1990 GCA_036820975.1 Acidobacteriota bacterium
GCTTCGGCGGCCCGCCGTAGCCTCGTGCGGAGGCGGGAGCGTTCGCCTTCGCGCGGAGCGCCGAGCATTCCCAAGCCGCGGGGGTTTTGCCCCGCGGCACTGAGCACGCAATGTGGACTCCCCCCGAGAGGATTCGACACCCCCTGCCCGAAGGCCGCTGGCCGACGGAGGAGGAGGCATCGACGGCGCTCTGGTTTCGTCCCATTCGGGTCGGACCCCTCGAGCTCTGTGCGCGCACCTGGGTTCCGGCCATGGTCCCCTGGCGGGCGACCGAGGACGGATTCGTAACCGAGTCCAACCTGAGGTGGTACGAGCGGTTCGCGCGCGGAAAGCCCGGAGCGATCGTGGTCGAAGCGACGGGCGTTCGCGACGTTCCCAGCGGGCCTCTTCTTCGCATCGGGCATGATCGCTTCCTTCCCGGACTCGAGCGACTCGTCGAGACGGTGCGGCGGGCGAGCGGGGGAGAGACGAAGCTCTTCATCCAGATCCTCGACTTCCTCTCCATCAAGAGACGCCCGACCCGGGAGAACTACTTTCGACGCTTCCTCCGCCTGCGGCGCGAGCACCGCGAGAGGCTGGGAGAGGCGCGCTGGCTCGAAGCGGAGGAGAAGGAAGTCCGCGAGCGACTTCTCGCCGCCACCGACGACGAGCTCGAGCGCCTCCTCGATCCGCGCGAGCTCGAAGACCTTCTCTTCGGCGCGCGCGAGCGCGTGAACGACGTGCACCTCGCTCAGATCCGGGAGCTCCCGCGCGTGCTCCCCGGAATTTTCGCCGATGCCGCCGAGCGCGCCCGCAAGGCGGGATTCGACGGCGTCGAGCTCCACTACGCCCACGCTTACACCATGGCCTCGTTCCTTTCGCCTCTGAACCAGCGCGACGACGGGTACGGTGGCTCGCGCGAGAACCGGCTGAGGCTCCCCCTCGAGGTGTACGAGGCGGTTCGTGGCCGCACGGGATCGGACTACGTCGTCGGCTGCCGGATGCTGGGCGACGAGACGATAGAGGGCGGGGGCCGGATCGAGGACGCGGTCTTCTACGGCGTGGCTTTCGCTTCCGCGGGAATGAGCTACGTTTCGGTCTCGAAAGGCGGAAAGTTCGAGGACGCGAAGCAACCCGAGATCGGCTGGGCGGCCTATCCCTACACCGGCCCGAGCGGATACGAGTGTATGCCCACGGTGTACTCGGACCGACGCGGTCCCTTCGGAAGGAACGTCCCGCTATCGGCGGCGATCCGCCAGGCCATTCGCGAGCGCGGCCTCGAGACGCCCGTGGTCGCCTCGGGGGGCATCGGCACCTTCGACCTCGCGGAATCTATCCTTCAAAACGGCGAGGCGGACATCGTCGCCGCCGCGCGCCAGAGCCTGGCGGACCCGGACTGGTTTCTCAAGGTTCGTCTCGGCCGCGGCGGGGAAGTGCGGCGCTGCGAGTTCACGAATTACTGCGAGGCCCTCGACCAGAAGCACAAGGAAGTGACCTGCAAGCTCTGGGACCGCCTCGCGCTCGACTCGCCGGGAGTCGCTCTCGACAGAACGGAGAAGCGTCGGCTGGTGGCTCCGGACTGGAGCTAGCTCCAGCGAAGTCATGCCGGTGCGATCACGGGCTCAGAACCGACCGCAGGACGAAGTACGCCGGCTTTCCGGTCAAATCCTCGTTCACGATCCCGAAGCCTCCGTTTCCCTGGCCGGGACCGTCCCAGTAGTGAAAGAAGAACATCCGGGCGACCCAGGTCTCGACCCGAAGCGTCTGCAGAATCTCGTCGTAGTAGGGGGGCTGGTCGCCGTCGTCCGTTCGCCGGCCGGTCTCCGTCAACCAGAAGCGGGCCGTCTTTTTCGGTTTCTTCTTCGCGCGTCGGCCGGTGGTTCCCCGGACCGCGGGCCGATCCGGATTCTTGTCGGCGTACTCACCGCTGCGAAGAAGTGACTCCCGCCTCTCGGCTTCCGAGAGTCCGGCGTTCATGAGACGATTGTAGTTCTCGAGGCCGGAGGGGTCA
>DAISKN010000930.1:0-1974 GCA_036820975.1 Acidobacteriota bacterium
CCGACGAGGCGTGGCGGCGCTGGGCCGGCAGCCGGACCCGGGTGGTCGTGGTCGCGGAGCGGGACGGTCGGCTGGTGGGCATGGCGTCCGGCGGCCGGGCGCCGATCCGGGACCGGGCCGCGGGCCTGTACGCGATGTGCGGTCCGGCGTTCGAGCCCGACTGTTGCCTCGCGCTGCCGACCGCATCCATCGCGGTCATGGGGCCGCAGGCCGCGGTCAATGCTGTATACTACAACAAGATCCACGAGGTCCCGGATGTAAGGAAACTCCACAACAGCCAGGCCACCGTCTGCCAGGAGCTCGCTGATCCCAGCGACCAGATCGTTCTGATCGGCCACGTGGGCGACGAGACTCTCGGGCTTGCCGAGGATTCGAAGCACTTTCCGGGTCAGCTCGAGGTTCGGAATCTCGTTGCCGCCCCCGACATTGTAGGTTTCTCCCGGGACGCCCTCGTGGAGAACCAGGTCGAGGGCTCGACAGTGATCCTCGACGTGCAGCCAGTCGCGCACCTGGAGCCCGTCTCCATAGAGCGGCAGCGGCTTGTCCTCGAGCGCGTTGGTGACGAAGAGGGGAATCACCTTTTCCGGATACTGGCGGGGGCCGTAGTTGTTCGACGCCCGCGTCACGATGACCGGCACTCCATGGGTGACGAAGTAGGAGTAGGCGAGGCGGTCGGCGCCGGCCTTGCTCGCGGAATAGGGGTTGCGGGGGGCGATGGGATCGGTCTCGCGCGCCGAGCCGGTCTCGATGGCGCCGTAGACTTCGTCGGTCGAGATCTGGAGGAAGCGCCGCGGCCGGCCCGCGGCCCGGAACGCTTCGAGGAGCACGAACGTTCCGTAGACGTCGGTGCGGATGAAGTCTCCGGCGTCGTGAATCGATCGGTCCACGTGCGTCTCGGCGGCGAAGTTCACGACGTAATCGGACTCGGCGACGAGCGGCGCGGCGCACTCGCGATCGGCGATGTCCCCGTGTACGAACCGGTAGTTGGGCCGGTCCTCGATCTCCCGAAGGTTCTCGAGGTTTCCCGCGTAGGTGAGCTTGTCGAGGTTGACGATCTTCCAGTCGGGATGGTGGGCGGCGAGGTAGTGGATGAAGTTGCTTCCGATGAATCCCGCGCCCCCGGTGACGAGGATGGTGATGGTCACGGCGACACTATAGCGGAAACGTGAACCCCCGGGACAACCCGTGGTTCAGGGTTCCAACGGGGTTTCTCAGCGGATTCGAAGGGTCGGAGAGACTGCTTCCCAGCCCTTTTCGTCGGCGATTCTCTCCAACTCCTTCACCTGACCCTCCCAACGCTCCAGATCCGCGAGGAGCGCGCGTCTTTCCTCGTCACCGAGACCTCCGGCGCTTTCCCGCCGGTGAAGCTCCTGCGCCGCGCAGCGAAGATAGAGCTGAGCCAGCGAAAGGTCGGGCTCCTCGGTGAATCCGAACTCCCGGTGCCACGCCCGGCTCGCCTCGTTCGCGAGGTGATAACGGCTTCGCAGGATGGGCTCTTCCCGACGGTGGAGCTCCTCGAGGCATCTGGATAATAGAGCCGTTGCCAGACGTCGACGCTGCCAGCGAGGTCTTATGAACAACATGTCGAGCATCGGACGCCGATCCCCGGTCCTCATGAGAAGCGCCGCACCGACGACGGCTTCGCTCTCATCCTGCGGCGCTGGATCCCTGGCCAGGAACGAGCAGGCGAAAAGGGGCTACCCCCGCCGCGCGGCACAGTATCCCCGCACGTTCTCGACCGCCGACCGCGCGATCGCATCCTCCTCCCAGTCGCAGTATTCGACGGTGTCCCGGAAGGCATCGAGGTAGGCGGGCGTCAGCGACGCCTCGTCGGCTGCGCCGACCGCCTGGAGGTCCAGAGGGCTCCGGACCGGGCGGGGATGAACGTCGATCCGGACTACAGCGAAACGGCTGCGCGGCGAGATGTGAGCCACGCCATCCCAGTATTCGTGTTTCCAGCCAGGATGTGGGGGG
>DAISKN010000931.1:0-1956 GCA_036820975.1 Acidobacteriota bacterium
TCTTGGATTCGAGGAGATCTGGGAGAGCGGCGGCTATGCGGGCTTCAAGAGTGGGGAAGCCGAGTTCATCCTGCAGGACTTCCGGGATGACGCCTTGCTTCGAACCTGATGATGAAGCTGGTGGTGCCCGATCTGGACCGGTGGTGGGAGGCCGTATCGCGACTGCAGCTCGACCGGACCTACCCGGGATTTCGGATCAAACCGCCCGGGGAATTCCCCTGGGGACGCGAGGTGAATTTCATCGACCTGGCGGGGGTCTGCTGGCACGTCGGCGAGGGCTGATCGCCCGGTGCGCGTCGCCCTCCTTGGCAACTCCGGCTCCGGGAAGACCACGCGCGCGCGGGAGCTCTCGAAGAATGGAGAAATCCCGGTCCTCGACCTCGATACCATCGTGTGGGAGCCGGGCCGAGTTGCCGTTCGGCGGGCGCAAGAGGCGATCCTCGCGGACCTGGACCGATTCTGCTCGACTCACGACGACTGGATCGTCGAGGGCTGCTAGGGAGATCTGATCCGCGAAGCGCTCCACTGGAAGCCCGAGCTCCTCTTCATGAATCCTGGCGAGGAGGCCTGCCTTCGCAACTGCCTGAATCGGCCGTGGGAGCCGCACAAGTACGCGTCGAGAGCGGAACAGGACGAGAGGCTGGCGCATTTGCGCGAGTGGGTCTCGGATTACTATCGCCGGGACGGTGACATGTCCCTGCGCGGCCACCGGGCGATCTTCGATGCCTACGACGGGCCGAAACGAGAGGATTCGCCGGCGCATGAGAGCGCGCACCGGGAGCGGGACCGACGGAGCCTCGGGTAGCACGGGAAGCCGCGCCGGCTGAGGGCGCGCCGCGCGTTCCCGAATGATCCTTCTCGAGATTCTGCTCGAGCTCCTGGGGGAAGTGTTCGCTCTGAACGCGGATCGTCAGGCGACCACTCTTCCAAAGAAGTACTGAAACGGGACGTGGACCCTCATCGCCCGGTGGGCCTCGTTGTGGAGCGCCTCGGGAAAGCCCAGATAGAACAAGTCCCGGCCCTCGCGATAGCCGCGGCGGAGGTCCGAACGATCACGAAGGCTCCTGGACGCGGCTCGCCGATCTGCCGCAGTTGGGACAGGCGTGGCGCTCGAGGAGGATTCCGCCGAGATCTTCGTCGACGAGGGAAGCCTCGTCTTCGCTCCGGGGGTAGAGCACCTTCTTCGCGTGCCGGTTCATGGCGGAGCCGCATGCGGGGCAGTTCATGGCATCACTCCTGGGAAACGTTCTCTCGACCGTGACGAAGAACCGTCGACATCCAGAGGAGCTCATCGAGGAAGTTGGCTGTCCGGCCGGCCCAGGTGGCCTCGTCCAGGATTCTTCCCTCCTCGTCGAACGTTTTACCCACGTTCGAGAAGTTCAAGTCGGTGAAAATGGTCATGAGCCCGACCTCGCGCAGAACCGGGAGAAGGCTCTGGACCACGCGGGTTCCCCCGAAGGGTCCCGCGGAGACGCCGACGATCCCCGCCGCTTTGTGGATGTATTCTTCGAGGCACGTATCGAGGACGTGCTTCAAGAGTCCGGGGAAGCTGTGGTTGTACTCGGGGGCGACGATGACGAGCCCGTCGGCGCTCTCCATCTTCTGCGAGAACGCGGGGTCCTTGATCTCGTCGCCCGCCCCGTCGACCGGCAGGGGCACCTCGGCGATGTCGATGAGCTCGGTCACAACCCCCGGCCGCTTCGAGAGCTCGTTCGTCACGAAGCGAGCGACGTGAGCGCTCATGCGCCCCCGCCTGGTGGTCCCGAGAATGACGGGGATATTGAGAGGTCGCATGGGCGGGGTCAGCAAGAACGCGCCTCGCGCTCGCGCTCGCTCCCGGCGCGCTGCACGTAGAACTCTTCGACGATGGTTCTCACGCGCGGGTGGATTTTAGAGATGTTGTCCAGCGTTTGCCGATCGAGCTCGAGGAGCTCACAGGGCGTCGCCGCGGTGACC
>DAISKN010000932.1:0-1921 GCA_036820975.1 Acidobacteriota bacterium
GCTCCTCCTTATCCCGCAGAGGAATTCGCCTTGGCCGCGCGCCGGACGGCCGCCTGGACACGGTAGTACGTCATGCAGCGGCAAAGCGTTCTCGCCATCGCCTCCCGGATCTCGGCGTCGGTGGGATTCGGGTTCCGGTCGAGGAGGACTTTCACGGTCAGGATCTGCCCGTTCTGACAGAAGCCGCACTGCGGCACCTGCTCGTCGATCCACGCTTGCTGCACCGGATGGAGCTTCCCGTCCGCCGCGAACTGGTAGGGAATTCTAACCGAGGCGGTTCCGGAGGGGGATCGGAGAAGCCCGCTCGAGGCGGAAGACTAGAAGACGTCGGGTTCGGTGTGACCTGTGGAGGGGGAAGTGGGACACCGGAGTCGGGGTGATGGAGCCTGGGACGATGCGAGCGGGCAGAGCTTCCGCGTCGAAGCAAAGGGTTGGACGCCAAGACCGGAAGAGCCTATGGCGGACTCCCAGTCCATCTCAGAACACAACTTTGGACTCAGAGTTAGGAAAGCCGTCGCGCCTCCATACGATGACCGTCTGTACTTTACCCGAGCTCAGGGCACCGTACGTATCATCGCAACGGTATCCCCATCGGGAGAAATCGAAGACGCCGCCGTTAAGGAGACGTTCTGGACGTGGAACAATACTATGAACGAGTATTTCTTGACGTTTGCGAGGAAATGGCTCTTCGAGCCGTTCGATTCTCCACGAACAGTTGAGATTGTCTTCGAGTTCAGGCTGCTACCGCGGGAGACCTCTGACCACGATCTTGGGACGGTATTCGTGGCACCTGCTAGGGTAGAGATAAATGGAAGAGAGCCTCCTCCATTGACGTTCCACCGCCCTGGTGCCGCGCAGCTGGACCCACGATGAGATGCTGAAGGCGAAGCGGGGGATCGCGCGAGCAAATTCGCGTCCGTCACAACGACACCGTCTTCTCCACACCGACTACTTCGCTCGTCATCCTGGCACGAATAGCGCTCGCACGGGCTGTTTCGAGGCGACTGCAGGGATCTCGGGACGGTTTTCTTCGGGAGAGGCGCCGAGCAGCCGCATCAACTCGCGAGATGCCAAGGTGCTCCGATCCACATGGCTCCTTCGAGAGCTACGCAAGGCCGCGAACACCACGTCGCGATTCCCGTGCACGGGGACCTCGGGATAGGAACCCTGAGCAGGCGCTTGCCTGAGAGGTTGCTGCATACTTGACGGAAGTTGAGTCGCTTATCGGCGAGCTCTTCGGCTGATAAGGGCGATGAACATGCTTTGGAGGGAGGAACTGGCAGATGAGCCTTACTCCCCTCGAAACCGCTTCTCGAATGCGACGAGCTCGGGCTTCAGTGCCGTCCCTGCCGCGAGGGCGTCGAGGAGATCGCGCTCTTTCACCATCGCGCGGATCGCTTCGTAGCGGGACTGAAAGGCCGAGAGCTCGGTGGGCGCTTCCGCCGTAGCCCCACGGTACGCCGCCATCTCCAGGAGGCTCTCGAGCTCGAAGCGGAGCTGTTGGAGCTTTCGCAACGAGACGCTTCGTTCGGAGCTCGCCCGGAAGAAAGCCTCGTTCGCGCGAAGAGTCGAGTGTGCCGCCGCCTGAATCGCCGCCAGGTAGTCGCCCTCGCTCGCCGCTAGCCGCCGGGCCTCGGCGAAGAGCTCTGGAGCGAAGATCGCCGCATCCAGCTGCCGAGCCGCTTCCACTCTCGCCGCGCTGATCTCGAGCTCGTGAGTCGGGGGCTGGGCGCAGCCGGAGACGACGCTCTCGACGGCATCGCCAGCGCCCCGAACGTGAGGGCGGCCGGTGCGGTATCGAAGCTGCCGCTCGACGAACAGGGCAGGACGGACAGCGCGGTCTTCGTGGAGGATCAGCCTCTCCCGCCCGGATCTCTTCCCGGCATCCATCCTGTTTCTTACGTGACCCCTGGGTACTTCG
>DAISKN010000933.1:0-597 GCA_036820975.1 Acidobacteriota bacterium
TACCGGTGGGACGCGGTGGCGGAGCGCATCGCCGGGCTCTACGACGAGCTCCTCCGACTCGAGGCGAAATGAAATCCGCCGAAGCCGCCTACTGGGACCAGTTCTGGGACCAGGCCGACGTGGGAAGGCAATGGAAGCACTTCGCCGCGGCGGCTCTCACCTCGACCGAGCCGGTACTGGACGTCGGCTGCGGATCGGGACATCTTCTCGAGCTCCTTCGGGACAAGGGATTCCGATCGCTCGTCGGATGCGACATCGCCACCACCAGCATGAGCATTCTCTCGACCAAGGGACTGCGCGGGCTGCGATGCGACGTGGAGCGGCCGCTCCCCTTCGCGTCGGGGAGCTTCGCCACCGCGACTCTCGTCGACGTCCTCGAGCACACATTCCAGCCCGCGAGGCTCCTTACCGAAGCCGCCCGGGTCGCCCGGGAAGTGGTGATCGTCGTTCCCAACTTCAACTCGATCGTCGCCCGGCTGCAGGTTCTGGCCGGCCGGGTGCCGGAGAACAATACACCCCGAAAGCAGCACGTCTACTGGTTCAACCACCGTCAGTTTCGGGAGGTCGTGTCGGCGGCGGGGCTCGAGATTGCGGCCG
>DAISKN010000933.1:607-1904 GCA_036820975.1 Acidobacteriota bacterium
GGCTCCGGGCGCACCGTCGAGTCGTCGGTGCGCACGACCATCGCCTCTTCGCCGCGCCGTTTCGGCTATTGGGGCGGTCGCGGCCGACGGTGTTCTCTCTCGCGTTCGCCGCCCGCCTGCGCCCGAAATCCTGAGCGGGCCGAGCCGCTGTCAGGAAAGAAACCGCCGGTACCAGAGCTCGAACACCAGGATGCTCCAGAGCTTCTGCGCGTCGTAGAAGTTCGCCTTGTAGCTCCCCGACCCGCCCCGGAATCGCCGCAGCAGGCTTTCGATTGGACGGGGATCGTAGTAGTCGTGGGACGGCTCGCGCAGGAAATTCATCAGCGGATCGTAGAGCGGGCCCCGCAACCAGTGATCCATCGGCACGTCGAACCCGTGCTTGCGACGGCGCAGGATCGGCTCCGGTAGGTCGAGAGCGAAGGCTTTCTTCAGGAGGTACTTCTCGTTCCAGCCGTGAAGCTTCAGCGACGAGGGGATTCGGAAGCTCAGCTCCACCAGCCGCGGGTCGAGGAAGGGTACACGCATCTCCAGCCCGAAGGCCGAGGTCATCTTGTCGGCCTTCACGAAGAAGTCGTTGGGGAGGACCGTCTGGAGATCAAAGAGCTGGGCCGCCGCGAGCGGGTTCTCGTGGAACATCCCGTTGACCCCGACCTTGCTCGCCCAGTCCGCCGCCTCCGCCACCCCGAGCCGATCGAGCTCTTCGTTCGAGAAGAGTCGGATGATCTCCAGATAGCGGCGCGGAACCTCCCGCTCCCCCATCACCCGCGCCATCCTCTTGAAGTTCTCGCTCCCGAGCCCTTGGGGAACGCACCCCCGGAGCGCGTCGGGAACGCCCTTCGCCATTCGGTTTCCGAAGAGGAACGCCTTGTAGCGATCGTAGCCGGCGAAGAGCTCGTCGGCGCCCTCTCCCGCGAGGACGACCTTCACCTGCTTCGATGCCTCCTCGCTCAACACCATGAGCGCCAGGAACGCGGCGTCCCCGACCGGCTCGTCCATGTGATAGACCATCGAGTCCAGCCGATCGAGGGCGTCCTCGCCGATGAAGATCTCGCGATAATCGGCGCCGAAGTGGCGAGCGGCCATCCGGGCGAAGCCGAGCTCGTTCGTCGTTTCGAAGCCGGCGGAGAACGCGCGGACGTCGGCTCCTAGAGCTTTCGCCGCCGCGACCACGATCGAAGAGTCGATCCCGCCGGAGAGAAAGAACCCGAGGGGAACGTCGCTCACCAGCCGTATCCGGGTCGCGTCGATGAAAAGCTCCTTGAGCTCGGCCGCCAGCGCCTCGGGCGAAGCGTCGTCC
>DAISKN010000934.1:0-1870 GCA_036820975.1 Acidobacteriota bacterium
AAGGAAGGAAGGAAGGAAGGAAGGAAGGAAGGAAGGAAGGAAGGAAGGAAGGAAGACTTCATGCACCTCTCCCGGATTCGAACGCTATCGGAAGCGTTGACAATCTCGCGTTTTCAATAATCCAGAAGTGGACGGAACGTCAAGAGAAAATCCAATGAGTGACTTTCATCGGACTTCCATCGGTGGAAACACCGATACGTGTAGGGCCCCCAACGATCAGCGCCAAGGGTCGCGATCCGAGACATACCATTCTTCCGAGGATCGCTGCAGAAGGTTCAAATCGCGGGGCAAACGACTCCCTATTTCAACCTCGTCGGTGGGAGCTCGATCACCCGAACGACACTCTCGAGCCGCGAGCACGTGCCGGTACGGGCGTCCGTACAAACCTTCCGAGGACCGACACCGAACTCGCTTTCGCCTCCGTCCTCATCACGGCCGGAGCAAGGCTCGAAAGTTTCAGGGTATCATTGGTAGAGCTCGATGCCGTGAACCTCGCCAGAAGACACATGACCTTCGCCCGAAGCCGTCCCAAGGGAGAACGAGCGGATCTCCGCCCCGTCGCCGAGGTCGTTTCCGATCGAGTCTGGAGGGCGATGGTCGATTCCTCGCGCGCGCTCACGGAGCTCGGCATCAGACACGCTCTCGTGGGTGGGCTCGCCGTCGGAGCTCACGGATGGCCCCGGGCGACGAAGGACGTCGACTTCCTGGTCGACGATACCGCATGGACCAAGACCGCCGCCGGTCTGGTCGTGATGCGAGCGGGCCTCCCCGTCGAAGCGCACGGAGTCGCGGTGGACACCCTCTCGATGCGGGACGACGAAAAGCATCTGCTCGCGGCCATTGAAGCTCCCGAGATCTCGGAGGGGGTTCCCGTGGCCCCGGTGGAAGCCGTGGTCTATCTGAAGCTGCTGTCGCCCCGGTCCAAGGACCGCCTCGATCTAGTGGAGCTCGTACGCGTCGGGATCGACGCGAAGCGAGTCCGCGAGTACCTGGAGCACAACGCTCCCCACTTGAAGTCCAGGTTCGAGGACGTCGTTCGCACCGCGGAAGAAGAGAACGAGTCCTGAGGGGATCGAGTTGGGCTCTCCGTCACGGGAGAGTTGAAGCGAGTGCGCCCAGGTAGGTCGAAGCTCCGCCTCGCTTCTCGAAGCGGGACCCCGTTCAGGGTTCGGGTTTTTCTCGGTGCTGCCCTTCGCGAAGGCGCTCAGTGCACCAGCGTGGGATTGTCTCGCCGCAGGACCGTCGACACGGCGCGGGTGAGATCCCCGATGCCGTAGGGCTTGGGAATGAATCCGGCGGCGCCCTCTTCCAGGGCGTCTCTTACGCTCTGCTCCGCGGTGAGGCCGCTCGAGAAGAGGACGGGGATCGAGCGATCGAGGCCGCGGAGCCTTCGGTACGTCTCGTTGCCGCCGAGACCAGGCATGACCACGTCGAGAATGACGAGGGCCACGTCGCGCGCTTCCCGCAGGTAGTCGAGGGCCTCCTCGCCGCTCGCGACCGTCGCCACCCGATAGCCCTGGCTCTCGAGGATGTCCTTTCCCAGATCGCGCAGCACCTTTTCGTCGTCGACCAGGAGGATGAGCTCGCCTTGACCTCGAGCCGCTTCTTCGGGCTGTGTCTCGACCAGGCTCTCTTCCGCCCAGCGGCAGGGGAGCACCACTTCGAAGCGCGCGCCCCGTCCCGGTGAGCTCTTCACTCCCACGTCGCCCCCGAGGGACTTCACGATCCCGTAGACGACGGAAAGCCCGAGGCCGGTTCCCGCTTCCCCCTTGGTGCTGAAGAACGGCTCGAAGAGCCGCGCGAGGGTCTTCGCGTCCATGCCGACTCCGGTATCTTCGACCGAGAGCTGGACTTTCCTGAGCGGCCGCCC
>DAISKN010000935.1:0-1858 GCA_036820975.1 Acidobacteriota bacterium
AGGGCACCGGTCGCGCTCACGATGAGGGCGGGCGCGGGCGCCACCGCTTCGAGCGTCAGCCGCACCAGGTGCCCGGAACCGCGCAACCCTTCCACGTCGCCGGGACGGGAGAACTCGACGCGGATCTGGCCGGGGTTGAACGTCGGGGTGAAGGTCAGCGACCGGCCGTCGATCGTGAGAAAGGCTCCCGGCTGCACGTTCGTGATCCGGAGAGCGGCCGGGTCGTAGCTGACGAGGATCTCACCCGAGGAGAGTCCCTGCGCCCCTCCGGCGACGAGGACGACCTCGATGCTCTCTCCCACGGCGGGGGTCGCGGTCGCCGGGCTGAAGAGCACTGAGATGGGAGACGGAGGCGGCGTAGTCTCGGGCGTCGGCTGCGCTGCGGGCGGGAAGTCCGGCGGCGCCGGCTCTTCGGCCGGCGGCACCGCGGGCGGGCGGGGGGCTTGCTCGATAGGCTCGACGGGCTCGGGCGGAGCTTCCTCAGTCGGCTCAATCGGCGGCTCTGGCTCTGGCTCGGGCTCGATCACCTCCGCATCCTTCACGGCGTCGAAGATTCGAGGCCGGTTCCCGGGGACCTTGATCTGCTGCTCGGTTCCCATGGGGAGGGGCGCCATGTCCACTTCCGTTACCCGCGGCGCGCGAATGATGTGAGGAGTGACGGAGAAGACGACGTCCTGTGACGACGCTTCCTGATCGTTGAAGGAAAAGATCTGCTTCAGAATGGGAATGTCGGTGATCCCCGGGAAACCCGAGACCGCCTTTCGCTCTTCCTCGGAGATGAGCCCGCCGACGATGTTGGTCTCGCCGTCGCGCAGGCGCACCACGTTGTTCACGTTGCGAAGCCCGAACACGGGAAGCTCGGTCCCGTTGATGGTCCGGGTATCGAGCTGGCTGCTGGTCTCGAGGGTGAGCTGTAGCTCGATCTCCCCGTCGACGAAAACCTTGGGAGTGATGGTGACGTTGACGCCGACGTTGCGGTACTGGAACGAGGTGACGGGCGTCTGGGGAATTCCGCCCGGCCCGAAATTCGAGGCGAACGAAGTCACGGGGATCGGTACTTCCTGGCCGAGTCGAAGCTCCGCCGGCTGCCCTTCGCTCGCCCTGAGCTTCGGCGCCGCGATGATCCGCGCCTCGCTCTCGCTCTTGAAGAGCCGGTAGGTCGCCACGTTCGGAAGGTTGATGGTGAAGTCCGAGGCGTCGATCGAAGCGAGGCGATTGAGCCTTATGGCGTTGCCGTCCTCGGCCTGTCCCGCCGGCTGGAATCCGAGGGTCACCTGCTGCTCGGCGATGCGCAGTCCGAACTCCAGCGCCTTGCTGCGGTTGATCTCAAGGATCTCGATGTCGAGGATGATCTCGGACTTCGTCTTGTCGTTCAGCTCGATGATGCGCTCCGCCACCGCCACCTGATCGGGCGTGGCGCGCACGGTGATGGATTTGAGCTCGGGGTTCGGCTGCACCCTCTGGATCCCGGCGATGGTCCGGAGCATGTTGGCTACGGTGTTCACCTCGGCGTTCACGATGAAGAACGTGCGGAGCACCAGGTCGTCGTACTGGCGGTGCTTCTGGGCGTTGTCGGGAACGATGATGATGGTGGAGGGGTCCACGACCTTGTAGAACAGCCGGTTGATGAGGGCGAGCTTGTCGAGCGCTTCCTCGAAAGACACGTCTACGAGGTCGAGGGTCACCCGTTTGTCGCGGAACGACTCGTCGAAAAGGATGTTGATGCCGGAAAGCTTGGAGAGCACCTCGAAGATCTTCTGGAGGCTGGTGTCCTCCGCGAATCGAAGCTGGATGGGCGCGGTCGACGACGGCTCGAGGATTGGCCTTCCGCCGAAGAGCTCCTCCGCGCGCCGCCGCC
>DAISKN010000936.1:0-794 GCA_036820975.1 Acidobacteriota bacterium
CCGGACCGACGGCATCGGGCTCGAGAGTCCCGATGCGAAGCGACGAGGTCCAGGGACCGACCAACCTCTATTACTACGACCAGATCGCCGCGACGCTGGGGCCCGACGTCCCGTCCGTTTCCCTCGACGAGCTCGCGCAATTCGAGGTTCTGAACTTCACCGACGGCCGCCGAACGGTAGCCGAGATCCGCGACGCGGTCTCGGCCGAGCTGGACCCGGTCCCGGTGGAGGCGGTGAACGAGTACCTCGAGCTCCTCGCCCGCGCCGGGGTCGTTCGGTTTCGAGAATGATCTCCTTCCGGAAGGCCGTGGTGCTCGGCGCCACGGGACCGACGGGGATCCATCTCGCCTCACGGCTCCGCGGCCGCGTGCCGGCGATTCGCGTGGCCTCCCGCTCGCCAGGAAACCTCGAGAAGTCGTTTCCCGGGACCGATCTCGAACGCGTGGCCGTGGATGTTCTCGAGGAGGGCGGCGCAGCGCGCGCCATCGAGGGCTGCGACCTGGTCTTCGACTGTATAGGGCTTCCGAGCGCGATCATGGATCGGCATCCGAGGGTGGCGGAGAATGTCGCGGCGGCGGTCAGCAAGACGGGCGCCCGGTGCGTCCAGATCTCGAGCTACTGGGCGTACCTTCCCGTCGTCCGGCTTCCCCTCGACGAGAGCCATCCGCGGGAAGGCGGTCCTCCCTGGGTACGATATCGGCGGGCGGCCGAAGACGCGCTTCAGCGCGCCGGCGCCGCGATCGTCAACCTTCCCGATTTCTACGGCCCCAACGTCCACACCAGCGTTCTCCAGA
>DAISKN010000936.1:804-1850 GCA_036820975.1 Acidobacteriota bacterium
TGGAAACGCGATGAACTGGATCGGCGCCGCCGACGTCCCGCGCGAGCACACCTTCGTGCCCGACGCGATGAAGGCCGTGGTCGATCTCGCGCACCGCGAGGAGGCCTACGGCGAGCGTTTCGTCTTCCCCGGCGCCGGTCCTCTCACGGGCACCCGCGTCGCGGAGATCGCGGGCAAGCACCTCGATCGCGCCGTCAAGCTCCGCGCCGCCGCCCCCTGGCTCCTGCGGACCGTCGCCCTTTTCAACGCGGAGCTCCGGAGCTTCCTTCCCATGGTTCCTCACTACGCAAGGCCGCTGTCTTTCGATGCCGGAAAGCTCCGAGCGCTCCTGGGCAAGGTGGAAACGACGCCGTACGAACGAGGGGTTCCGCAGACCCTCGAGTGGCTGGGCGTCTATTCCGAGTAGAAGTCAATCACCCGTTCGATCGCCCTGCGGCAGACGGTGCAGAACGCCGGGCTTCTCGTGAACATGATGCAGTCGACTTCGGGCCGGTAATACCCTCGGGCCTCGTACATCGCGCCCTCGAAAGCCCCTGCCTTTCCCAGATACTTCTCGACCTCGAACAGACGCACTTCGAAGTCCCGCACTTCACGGAAGAGCGCCTCCATCTCGGACTCGGGGCGGCCCTCGGCCCGGATTCGGGCCCGGCGCTCCTGGAACTCGCGCGAGCGAGCCTCGAACTCCTCCTTCTGCCACGGCGTCGGAAGCGGTGTTTCCGCGTCGACCAGGTCTTTCCACTTGAGCGCGCCCGGATCCAGGAGCGCGGTCACGTTCGGCTCCCAGGGCTCGGTCTTGACGGCCGCGGGCGCGTAAGCCACGGGAGAGGTGTAGTACTCGTCGGCGAGCCCCGCGAAGTGGTGGGCGAACTCGTGCACGAAGACGTAGGGCGCTTCGGCGCTGTCGGCGGCGACGGTGCCGTAGAGGCCCAGGATCCCTCCACCGCCGTAGGTCTCGTTGTTCACGAGGATCTCGACGAACTCGTACGGGGCGAAGGAAGCGACTTCGCGAAAAGCGCGGTTATCGAACGTGAGCACGTAGCGCTCGG
>DAISKN010000937.1:0-1832 GCA_036820975.1 Acidobacteriota bacterium
CGAAGACGAACTGCCCATTGGCGGTGCCGAAGTTGCTGAAAGTCTCGGTCCGGTAGGAGTAGTTGACTCCGAACTTCATGTTGTGGCCGCCGCCCATTCCCGGCACGAAGAGCGAGAAGGTATCGTCGAGCTGGTAGGACTGATTGACCCGGGACTGAGCGACGTCGCTGGCGCCGTCGAGGACGCCCGGGTGGAGCTCCGAGACGTCGAGACCGCGCTGCGTCTCGAAGGTCTGGCCGCCCTCATTGAAGCCGGGATTCGCGAACGAGACGTCCTCGCGGGTGATCGAGAACCTCAGATTGTTGAAGCCCTGGTCGCTGACGATGCTATCGAAACTGGTGATGAAGTTCGTGTCGGTGTCGTCCTCCTCGCGCAAGGCTTCCAGGCTCGGCTGGGCCGAGCCACTCGGGACGACCTGGTTGAACTGAGGCGAGTACTCTCTGAGGACGCGAACGCTGAATTTGTTGTTGGTGGTGACCTGAAGATCGCCCTTGATGATGTAGTTCCGGATCAAGGTGTCTTCGGAAGTGGAGTAGTCCAGCTCGGGCCGCGTCTCGAAGGTGTTGGTCACCCCGCGGTTGGGGGTGATTCGCTCATAGCTCACGAAGAAGTGGGCGCGGTCGGGAAGGATGGGACCGCCGAGCACACCGCCGAGGAGGTCAACGTGCGTGTCCGGGTTGTCGATGCCCGCCCGCTCGGTGAAGATGTTCCTCGAATTGATATCGGAATCCTGGAAGTAATAGAAACCCACGCCGTGGGGGTCATTGGTGCCGCTCTTGGTGATGGCGTTGAGAATCCCGCCCTGGGTGCGGCCGAACTCGGCGTCGAACTGCGAAGTGAGAATCTGGAACTCTTGAATCGCCTCGATCGCGGTACGGGTCTGAGCGCCGGCGCGAGCCCCGATCACGTCGTCGCTGTTGTCGGCCCCGTCGACGTAGAACCCGTTGTTGTTGTCGTCCTGTCCGTTGATGAAGAGGGAATCGGAAGCCGTCGATTCCGTGCTGGGGTTCGGGACCACGCCGGGAAGGAGCGACGCGAACATGACGAAGCTCCGGTTCTGCGTCGGGAGGGTCGCGAAGTCGTCGGTATTGACGTTTCCTCCCAGCTCTTTCGACTTGAGATCGAGCATGGGAGTCTCACCCGTGACCGTGACGGTTTCCTCGACTCCACCCAGCTCGAGAGTGATGTTGAGAACGACCTCCTGGCCCACCAACAGCTCCACGCCCTCCCGCCGCAGGGTCTTGAACGACGGCAAAGCGAAGGTGACGTCGTAGACGGCGGGAGACAGGCTGTTGAAGACGAACCGTCCGGTTTCCGTCGTAAGGGTGTCTCGGGTGATCCCCGTAGACACGTTCCGGACGCTGATGGTGACTCCCGGTAGCGCCAGGCCCGCCGGGTCGAGGACGACACCCGACAGCGCGGAGCGCGCCTGCTGCGCGTGGGTCGTGGCGACCGACGCCACAGAGAAAGCAAGAACGAGGCAGAAAACCGATGGTCTTCTCATTCCTTCACCTCCGTCGGTTGTGATGAAGTCTGTAGCCCGTTGGTCCCGTTGCAACACGCATGCCCAAGCCCGGATCTTCGCGCCCGATGCGCTTCTCCGCGAAGTGCAATGTTATCGATTGTTTAGAAAAGCGCCAGGCCCCCGCTTCACGGAGCGGGAGGAGACGGGATCCACAATTTCGAATCGAAGCTCCAAGACCGTGGATCCCTCGGACGGAGAGCGATCCGCGCCCTCGCCCTCGGCCAGGGTCAGTGGTTGGGGACGTCAGCGCGGCTCCAGAGCGGTGTACCATCGACGTTTCTCAAGACGGACTTCTTATCCCGCACGG
>DAISKN010000938.1:0-1818 GCA_036820975.1 Acidobacteriota bacterium
TGTGGCAGGTGGTCTTTTCGGACGCCCAGCTTGTCGCCAGCGAGGAGTACGTCGTGAGAAAGATCGCTGATCTCCTCAACGTTCCCCTCGCCGATTTCCTCGACGCCAAGATCAAGGCCCGCGATACCTTTCGATAGATCCTGGTGGAAGAAGGGGGTTATAGAGAGGGGATGAACCAAAAGGTAGCCGAGCCCCTCATCTCCACGTCCCCCTATCTCCCTTCTTGCACCCGCATCTAGTTGCGCTCGTCCGGCTCTCGCGCGAGACTTCGGGCATGAAGAGACTCGAGATTCCCACCGCCGCCGAAGCGTTGCCTGGTCGGTCGGAGAAGATGCCCGTTACCGCGCGGCACCACGTGCTCCGGGCGTCGCTCGCGCCTCCGTTTCCCGAGGGAATGGAGAGGGCGATCTTCGGAATGGGCTGTTTCTGGGGGGCGGAGAAAGCGTTCTGGACGCTTCCGGGTGTCCATACCACCGCCGTCGGCTACGCCGCGGGACTGACTCCGAACCCCACCTACCGGGAGGTCTGCACCGGACTCACGGGCCACAACGAGGTCGTCCTGGTCGTGTTCGATCCGAAGCGTATCTCCTACGAGAGCCTGTTGAAGGTCTTCTGGGAGAATCACGACCCGACGCAGGGCATGCGCCAGGGGGCCGACGTCGGAACCCAGTACCGCTCGGGGATCTACACCTTCAGCCCGGAGCAGAAGAAGCTCGCCGAGGCCTCGCGCGACCAGTACCAGACACGGCTCCAGGCAGCGGGCTTCGGCAAGATCGCGACGGAGATTCTCGACGCTCCGGAGCTCTACTACGCCGAGGACTACCACCAGCAGTACCTCTCGAAGAACCCCGGAGGCTACTGCGGCCACGGCGGGACTGGAGTCTCCTGTCCCACCGGCCTCGAAGTTCAGCGCTAGTTCTTCAGAGAGCCGAGCAGAGCTCGAGCCTCGTCGACCTGCGCCACCAGGGAGCCGAGCACGTCGGAGACGACCTTCACGTAGTACTTCGCCTCCTCCCACGCCTCTTCTTCGATCCCCTCCCGGATGCCGGGGATGGTCTTCACTCCATAACCGGTGTAGAGGCCGGGCGCGTATACCTGATGGCGGAACCACTCGCGCTTGGGGAGACCCTCGTCATGGGCGAGACGCCTCTCCGAGGAATACAGAAGCCGATTGAGGCTCTTGAGCTCGGGCTGGGCTTCGATCGCCTGGGTGCTCACGCTCTGTAGAGCGCCGAGCGCCGCCTCGTAGGCCTGTCCCGCCTCCCGGAGCTTTCCAATTGCGGTCTTCACCGGCGCGAGGTCGATCTCGGGAGCGTCTTTCGCCTTCTCCCGCGTCTTCTCGATCTCGACCACGTAGCGGTCCATGGTGTCGGCCAGATCGACGAAGTTGAAGGGGAGGATGGTCGCGTTCGCGAGCCTCAGAATCGTGGTCCCGATGACCTGCGACAGTGCGCGGCCGTAGACGAACTCGCCGTCCGAGAAGCGCGTGTACCAGTCGAACGAGTCGTAGTTGGAGTGATAGATGCCGCCGTCGCTCTCCCCGCCGAATCCGAGGTTGAGCGACGCCATCGTGAGGTGGTCGAGAAACGCCGTGTAGTCCGATCCCGAGCCGAGCGCCCCGATGCGGAGGTCCTCGCTCTTCTCGATCTCGGCGCGCTCCTCGTCGTTCTTCGCCTGCTCGAGAGCGCGGGCCCGCGCCGCCTCGAAGAGACTCACGCCGCGAACGGGATCCTGGACTGTCCGGGCGACGTCGTTGACGAGCTCCTGGAGGGTGTGGCTTCCCTGCTGCGCGCCCTGGCGCTCGAGCTGAGCGCCGCC
>DAISKN010000939.1:0-1813 GCA_036820975.1 Acidobacteriota bacterium
AGTGTAATCCGCCGGTTGCGGTTCCCCGGGCAGCCCGGACCTCGGGCTCGGAAAGGGATCGAACGTGCAGGGCCGGGTCCTCGAGAAGAGGCGTCGCCAGGCGGGCTCCGCGGAAGCGACGGCTCCTCACGTACCTCCGGAGATCCTCCCCGAGCTTCCCGAGATCGCCGAACGTCTCCCGTGCCGCGTGGAGCGGGTCCGCCCCCCCTCCGAGACGCGACACGTAGGCCGTGAGCTCGCGGCGGCGAGACTCGTCCGACTGGAGGAAGTGGGTGAGCGCCCAGGATTGGGCGTAGAAGAGGGTCATCGTTTCCTCGCGCCGGTAGTGAGGCGAATCGCTTCCCGCGGCGAAGAGGGTTTCGAGCGGAAGCGATGCCTTGCGCTTCAGGAGCGCGAGGTAGTCGTAGTCCGGGCGCCCGACGAGGATCTCCTCGTCCCGAATGTCGATCGTGGCCCAGTAGTCCGCGAGACCTTCGTTCAGCCACGGCGGGAGCCGTCCGATCGTTCGGCGGGTGAGGTAGTGGAAGTACTCGTGGTAGACGGTCCGGAAGCGGAGGTCTCCGCGGAGGTCGAGACGAAGAAGGAGGGCGTAACCCGACGGCGCTTCCAGGAACAACCCCGCCCAGCTTCTGCCGCCCTCCTCGCGCCATTTCGCGGGGAGGAGCGCCTCGAAGCCCTCCGCGTCGGCCGAGGCGAAAACCAGGATGGGATCCGCGGGCTCGACGTCCGGTCCCACGACCTTCTGATACACCGAGCGGATCTTCTCGAGCTCCGAGGCCACCCGCAGCGCCTGGTCGGCGCCCGCGTCGCTCACCACCCGGAAATGGGCGCTCCGGACCTCGACCCATGCGTCGGGAACGGCGAGAAGGAGGAGGAGAGCGAATCCCATGATGAAAACCGGCACCCTTGTATCCCGGCTCGCACCGTCTTGCAAGGGCCACGAGCTTTGCGGCAACATGCGCGAAACATGGAAATCCCGAAGCGCTTCGACTTCAAGACCACCGAGGAGCGGATCTATCGAAAGTGGCTGGACCAGAAGGCGTTCGCGAGCGTCTTCGATCCCGAAGGCCGTCCGCGCTCCGAAGCGGAAGCGGGAAAGACGCCCTTCGTCATCGTCATCCCGCCGCCGAACGTGACCGGGCGGCTCCACATGGGCCACGCGCTCAACAACACCATCCAGGACGTGCTCATCCGCTTCAAGCGAATGGACGGCTACGACGCTCTCTGGGTGCCGGGGACCGATCACGCGGGCATCTCCACCCAGACGGTGGTGAGAAAGCACCTCGACGCTCAGGGAATCGACTACCGCGCTCTCGGGCGGGAGAAGTTCATCGAGAAAGTCTGGGAGTGGAGGGAAAAGTACGGCGGAGTCATCCTCAAGCAGCTCGAAAAGCTCGGCTGCTCCTGCGACTGGCGGCGAACGCGCTTCACCATGGACGAAGGCCTGTCGCGCGCGGTGCGCGTGGTCTTCAAGGCGCTCTTCGACCGAGGCCTCCTCTACCGCGGGAAGCGCATCGTGAACTGGTGCCCCATCGACCGGACCGCGCTCTCGGACGACGAGGTCGATACCAGGGACGGAGGCGGCGAGCCCGGGCACCTCTGGCACATCCGCTATCCGCTCGTCGAGCCCGCGGGAGAGCTCACGCATCTCACGGTCGCCACCACACGGCCGGAGACGATGTTCGGCGACGTCGCCGTCGCCGTCCATCCCGAAGACGAACGCTATCGCGCCGCGGTGGGGAAGACCGTGCGGCTGCCGCTCCAGGGCCGGTTCCTTCCGGTCATCGCCGACGAGTACGTGGACCGGGAGTTC
>DAISKN010000940.1:0-1782 GCA_036820975.1 Acidobacteriota bacterium
GGGGCCGAGAAATTTTTCGGGAAAGCGATGGAGAATCGGCTCGGTTCCCCCTGGGATCCCCAAAACCGCGCCAGGATCGTACGATGAATCTAACCCAGGTGTCGTCCCCGAGGGAAGAAAACATCGTTAATAATTCGCGTCCCTTACGCGTTTTCTTGACGGTGGACGTGGAGCTCTGGCCGAGCTCGTGGCACGACTACCGGAGCGAATTCTCGAGCGCCTTCGATCGGTACATACTGGGTCGCACCGCGCGAGGCACGGTCGGACTCCCGTATCAGCTCCGCATGGCCAGAGACCACGGGCTCCGGTTCGTCTTCTTCGTCGAGACTCTGTTTGCCTGCGAGTTCGGCCATTCGGCGCTGAACGAGATCGTTCAGATGATCCTTGAGGCTGGACAGGACGTGCAGCTCCACGCGCATCCGGAATGGGTGCGCCACTCGTCGCGTCCTTTCATTGCCACCGGAGACCGCTTCGTCTTTCGTGACTTCTCCGAGGATGAGCAGTCGCGTCTCATCGAGATCGCACTCTCCAATCTCTCGGAGGCGGGCGCCAAGGAAGTGCGCGCTTTTCGTGCCGGAAGCTTCCAGGCCAACGGCGCCACGCTCCGCGCCGTGAAGCGCTCGGGTCTCGGAATCGACAGCAGCTTCAAGCTCGGTGCGGTCTCGGATCACGAAGCGCCGGTCGTCTTCGACCGCTGCTCGGTCGTCGAAGGTGTCACCGAGTATCCGCTATCCGTCTTTCATGACTGGCCCGGGCACCGGCGTCATCTCCAGATCGGTTCCTGCTCTTCGCGCGAGCTCGCGCACGTCCTGCGCCGGGCGCACGCCAGCGGATGGGAGTCGGCGGTCGTCCTCTCGCACAGCGTGGAGATGATGAACCGCGATCGAACGGGGCCGGATCCAGTCGTGCTCCGCCGATTCGAGCGGTTCTGCCGCTTTCTCGCGGATTCTTCCTCCGACTTGCGGACGTCGACCTTCGACGCGGACGCTGAAAGCGAAGTCTCGAACCGACCGCTGGCGCCGATACATTCCCCGCCCTGGTGGACGCTCTTGCGGCAAGGCGAACAGTTGTCCCGCCGGATACTCCCGTGAGCTCTGAATCCATCTCCCCGATCCCGTTCAAGTTTCGCGCGGGGGAAGTGCATCTTGGATCTGTCAAGCGGAAGCTGGTGACGCGCAATGGCAGCCCTTTCGCCGACGGAGGCGCTCGATTCGAGGCGGAGCCGGAGCCGGACACGGTGCCGGAGAAGGCGGACGGAATTCTCGTTCGCTCGGCCGCGACGGAGGAACGGCTCCCCAGGATCCACGTCGGCCTCCGCTGGATTCGCTATGTGCCGAGGCAGTACGAGAGATATTTCGCGGACCTGCGATCGACCTACGACGAGTACCTGAAAGCTTTCTCGAGCAAGTCCCGCTCAACTCTCCGCCGCAAGGTCCGGCGCTTCGAGAAGGAGTCCGGCGCCGGTGGAGGGTGGAAACGATACGCGACTCCGGAGGACATGGAAACCTTCTACTCAATCGCGCGCGAGGTGTCCCGGGAGAGTTACCAGGAGCGTCTCCTCGACGCGGGGCTTCCAGCGGACGAAGGATTTCGCCGGAAAATGCTAGAGCTCGCCGAAGGCGGGAACGTCCGGGGGTACATCGCTTTCGCGGATTCTCGCCCGGCCGCCTATCTGTTCTGCCCCATTCACGACGGGGTCGTGTCCTACTCCTACCTCGGCTACCGCCCCGAATACGAGCGCCTGTCGCCGGGGACCGTGTTGCTCTGGCTCGCTGTCGAGGA
>DAISKN010000941.1:0-1777 GCA_036820975.1 Acidobacteriota bacterium
ACCACTACCAACGTGGGCGGGGAATTCCGCTACGACACCGGCGGGCTCCCGGGTGGCGCCGACCGGGGCATCGCGAGCTCCGGATATATCGGGGGGGCGGGCAATTTCGGTGGACTGAATCTGGATCACCCGCCCAACGGCGCCGTCAACGGCATCAACTTCGGGATTCTTTCGAACGATCCGAGCTTCCTTCCCAATGGTGGGCTGCTCGAGCCGTTGATTCGCGACCGCGTGATCTTCATCCTCACCGGCGTCAGCGGACTGACCATCTACGACATCGGAAACGTCAGCTTTCAGTACGGGACCGGACTCACCGAGCCCAACATCCCCGGTGACTGCGTGGACTGCACTCAACAAGACGTGCCCGAGCCGACCACGCTGATGCTGTTGGGATTCAGTCTGGCCTCTTTCGGACTGTACCGGCGGCGGCCGCGGGCTCGCGGCTAGTCACACTCCGGCGCTTTCGTAATGATGCGCGCGCGCCGGTTTCGCGTCAGGTAGCTCCAGCCCCACTGGATGACGACGATCACGCGATTCTCGAACTCCACCAGATAGAGCAGGTGGACGAAGAGCCACAGAAGCCAGGCCGGGTACCCCCAGAATCGGCGTCCCCAGACGAGCGCCACCGCTCGAGCACGCCCGATCACCGCGAGGCTTCCCCTGTCCAGATAGCGAAACGGCGCGGAGGGCTTCCCTCCGATACGGTCCTCGATCGCGCGGGCGACGTAGCGGCCCTGCTGGATCGCCACGGGCGCGACTCCGGGCAGAGGTTGGCCGTCCTGATGAAGCGACGCCAGGTCCCCGACGACGAAGACCTCGGAGTAGCCCTGGAGAGACAGGTCGGGCTCGACGAGGATCCTTCCGGCGCGATCCACCCGAACCTGCGAGCGCACCGCGAGCTTCTCTCCGAGAGGAGATGCTTTCACCCCCGCGGCCCAGAGAATCGTCTCTGCCTTCAGCACGTCGGCTTCGCCGCTGCGGTCGATTGCGACGCTGCCGTCTTCGATGCTCGTTACCTTCACGCCCGTCCATACCGAGACTCCGAGACACGCGAGGGCCTTCGCCGCGCGGGCCGAGAGCTCCGGTGGATAGCTGAGAAGGAGGCGGTCGGCGGCCTCGAGCAGGAGAATGCGCGAGCTGCGGGGGTCGATAGCGCGGAAATCGAAGGCGAGAGTCTCCCGGGCAAGCTCCCCGATGGCACCCGCGAGCTCGACCCCGGTCGGGCCTCCTCCCACGATGACGAACGTGAGAAGCGCCTCCCGTTTCGCCGGATCCCGCTCGCGCTCCGCCCGCTCGAAGGAGTCGAGAATCCGGGCGCGAATGCCGGTCGCATCCTCGATGGTCTTGAGCCCCGGAGCCCATCGGGCCCAGTCCTCGCGCCCGAAGTAATGGTGCGTGGCGCCGGTCGCGAGGATGAGGTAGTCGTAGGTCAGAACATCGCCGTCCAGCGCCAGCTCCCGCCGTTCGAGATCGAGGTCGCTCACCTCCGCCTGAAGGACGCGAACGTTCTTCTCGCGCCCGAACATCGCCCGAAGCGGCGCGGCGATGTCCGCGGGCGTGAGCCCTCCCGTCGCGACCTGATAGAGCAGAGGCTGGAACAGGTGGAAATTGCGCCGGTCCACGAGGGTGACCTCGACCGGCGCCCGGAGGAGCCCCTTCGCGGCGTTCAGCCCCGCGAAACCGCCGCCGACGATGACGACCTGGGGCGAAGGCAACGGCTCAGCTCTTGCGGTCGAGCTCCTCGAAGGGAATGGCCTCGTCTTCGAGCATGATGGGG
>DAISKN010000942.1:0-1688 GCA_036820975.1 Acidobacteriota bacterium
TCCTTGAACCCCCTCGCCGATCAGTCTCTGTGGACGCTCGCCGTCGATCCCATCATCTATTTGTCGATCGCTTATCTCATCTGGCGATTCGCGGCCTTCGGGCGGCTCGCGGCGCTCGTCTACGGATACGTCATGCTCGCGATGTACCTCGGCATCGCCGTTTCCTACTTCGTCTTTCACACGCCCTTGAGCGTCACTCCCCTGTTCGTCGGGCTCTCGGCGTTTCACGTCCTCACCCTCCCGGCACTCCTCTGGTATTTGCAGCCGGCACACCAGAAGAAGCTCTTCCACGTGAGCCTCTGGGAGATCCTCCTTTCCAGCGATTGATTTGACGCCCGGGCCTCTGCTACCATCTCGGCTTCGGTGGCGCATCGGTCCGGCGCCGCCCGGGTTTCTCCCCCAACCTTTCGCGACCTGATTGTCTTTATACATTTCGGCCGTTTTGGGAGGCATTTATGGCATCGCTGCCGAACTCGGGGGACTCCCGGCAGCATTGGATCCGGTTGCTGGAAGAGGCTAGCCAGGGGCGGGTCGAAGGCATAGAGGAACTGCTGAGCTCCGCGCCTGAAGACCTGGCGCCTCTTCTCCGTCTTCTCACCCAGCTCGATTTCGAGGAGTCGGAGGCCAGGACGCACTGGATGGGGATACTGCGCCACCGCGCTCACCTCTCGTCGCGGCTCGTCCGGGAGGCGAGCGTCCAGCTCGCCGCGCTGGACTACTTCCAGAACGTCGCTCCCGCGATCAAGAACCCCAAGGTCGTGGAGATGGCGACGTTTCTCGCGACCGAGCGAAGCGCCATAACCGACGGCCTCACCGGCCTCTACAACCGCCCGTTCTTCGACGCCAGCCTGAGGCGGGAGCTCAAGCGCGCCCGCCGCTACGGACTCGCTTTCTCCCTGGTGATGCTCGACCTCGACGACTTCAAGCTGGTGAACGACTTCCACGGCCACGTGGTGGGCGACGAGGCCCTCGCGAGGCTGAGCGACGTCATCCGCGCGAGCGTCCGGGAGATCGACGTTGCCTGCCGGTACGGGGGCGAGGAGTTCTCGCTCATCCTTCCGGAAACCAGCCGGACCGGCGCCTACATCGTCTCCGAGCGCATCCGGATGGACGCGAAGGAGACGTTCGACCGGAAGCCTCTCGGCTCGAACCCCTCGGCTTCGATCTCGATGTCGGTGAGCGGTGGAATCGCGATCTACCCCACGGACTCCAATTCCGCCGAGGGTCTGATCCGGATGGCGGACAAGGCGCTCTACCGCTCGAAGCACGAGGGAAAGAACCGCATCACCCTCCACGCGGAGGAAAAGCGGCGGTCCCCGCGGCTCGACGCCAAGAAGCTCCTGGTGTTCCGGGAGCGCCGCACCCGGCGCGACCGCCGGGACAGAATGACCGGCGAGCTCCGGAGCGAGACCATGAACCTCTCCCGAAACGGTGCTTTGGTCGAGAGCCAGATCCCGCTGACCGTCGGGACCGAGCTCGAGATCGACATCTACCTGCCGCAGAAGCGCTCGGACTTCTTCCTCAAGGGCCGCGTGGTGCGGCTCGAGGAAGCGCCGGGCGACCATGCCCGCTACCACCTGGGCGTAGCCTTCGTCGCCGACGACGAGGAGGATGCCCGCCGGCTCGAGACCCTGGCCTCGGAGATCTACGGCCCGCTCGAGACCCACGGAGGCGAGCCGACCGACCTC
>DAISKN010000943.1:0-1648 GCA_036820975.1 Acidobacteriota bacterium
TCCACCAGAATCTCCCGGGGCCCGTACTCGCTTTCGACGCCGATGGTGAAGGTGCCGACTCGCTGGCCCATCTGGATGTCCTCGGGCCGGTCGCCTACGTAGACCGCAGTCGAAGCCGCGGCGGACAGCTGCTCGAGTCCAAGGGTGAGGGGCGCGGGGTGCGGCTTCTTCTCGTCGGTATCCTCGAAGCAGACGACGGCGGAGAAGATACCGTGAAGGCTGAAGCGGTCGATCTCGTGCAGCACCCGCTCGCGGTTTCCGCTGGTCACGAGCCCGAGGCTCATTCCCGCCTGCCGCAAGCGCTCGAGCATTTCGGCGGCGAAGGGAAAGAGCTCCGACGTCTGCTGGTGGTAGGTTTTTCGCCAGAGCTGGTCCGCGTTGCCCCATTCGCTCTCCGGAACGCCCAGCAGGCGGTAGGACTCGTACCAGTTGGGGCTGTAGGTCTCGAGAAATCGCTTGCGATCGACTTCGATTCCGAAGTGCCGGAGAACGGTGATCGAGGACAGGTAGCCCGCCGGGAAGGAATCGAGAAGAGTCCCGTCCCAGTCGAAGAGAACGGTCTTTACGATGCCCTTCACGTCGAGAACAGTCTACACTGGCCGCGTGCTGTATTACTCCCGCCTAGACTGCCGGGGCTTCTCGCTGGGCATCTACTCCCGTGAGGAGGCCATCGTGGCGATCGACCTCAAGCCCGGGGAGCGGACCGAGGCCGAGCCCGCCGGAACGCGGCATCGGGACTACGAGCGGCAGCTCTCCGACTACCTCGAAGGCAAGCGCCGGGTATTCGAGCTTCCCCTGCGCCTCGAGGGGAGCGATTTCCAGAAAGAGGTCTGGGAGGCGGTGTCTCATGTCCCGTACGGCCAGACCGCTTCGTACGGCGAGATCGCCCACGTGATCGGCAAGCCGAAGGCGAGCCGAGCCGTCGGGGCGGCGAACGGAGCGAACCCCATCCCCATCGTGATCCCCTGCCACCGGGTCATCGGATCCGACGGAACGCTCACGGGCTATGGGGGCGGGCTCGCGCTCAAGAGCCGCTTCCTGGCACTCGAGGGAATCCTGCCCGCGCCTGCGGTGCAGATGCGGTTGTTCTAGAATAGTCCGGCTCATCCTCCGCACCTGCGCGAACGGTCGCGTACTGTGGAACGGGCAACGGGCCCGGAGGGCCCGTCCTCCCCGCGCGAGGAGCGCGGGGAGCGAGCGCGCGAAGAGCGCGCTCGCATTAAGTTAGGAGGCTTATGCGATCGAAATGGATGCTTGCGGCGCTTCTGCTCATGGTGACGATTGGGTGCGGAGGCGGGTCTCCGCCTCCCCCGGCAGAGGAGTCCGCTCCCTCCGAGCCCGCCAAGCCCGTTGAGCCCGTTGAGCCCGTTGAGCCCGTTGAGGAAGCACCATCCGCCGAGACAGCGCCGGCGCCCACCGGGACGAACCCGATGGTCGAGATGCGCACCAGCCTGGGGACGATGAGGATCGAGCTCTACCCGGACAAAGCGCCGAAGACGGTCGAGAACTTCCTCCAGTACGCGCGCGAAGGGTTCTACGACGGCACCGTATTCCACCGCGTGATCGACAGTTTCATGATTCAGGGCGGCGGCTTCGCTCCCGACATGTCGGAGAAGGAAACGCGCGCGCCGATCGAGAACGAGGCTGG
>DAISKN010000944.1:0-1647 GCA_036820975.1 Acidobacteriota bacterium
TCGACGACCGCCTGGGCCAGGGGTGAATCACGCCTTCGAGCCGTTCTCCCGCGAGCCAGAAGAGCAGAGCGAGAGCGAAGCTCGCGAGGGGACCGACGATGGCAATCGTGAGCTCCGTCTTCGGGTCCTTGGCTTCTTCCGACAGGCGGGAGACTCCCCCGAAGAGGAAGAGGGTGATGCTCGGGATCTGGATGCCCGATCGCAGGGCCACCAGGGAGTGAGCGAGCTCGTGGAAGAGGATCGAGAGAAAGAAGGCGATCGTCGCCAGAAGCCCCGCTGTCCAGTAAGCCGGAGCGCTCGCCCCCGGATACTCCTGCGGGAGATAGCCCGAGGAGAGGCTCACGGCGACGAGGAAGAAGATCACGAACCAGGAGTAGTCGATGATGATGCGGATGCCGGCGATGGTGAAGAGGTGGATGCCGCGCTCGGGCGCTCGGTCGGGTTTCGGCTCGGTCATAGGTTCACCTCGGGGCTCCGCTTCCGGACGCCGCGACGATTGTCGATGAGCCGGCGCGTCGCGTCAAGGAGGGGACCCATCCTCCGGTCTTCGTTTGCCGGACGCATGTCGACTTCCCTATGCTCTTCCGGGTGAACTGGGTAGATCGGGACAACGTCGCGTTGCTGACGGATCTCTACGAGCTCACCATGCTCCACGCCTACTGGCGCGAGGGCATGAATGACGACGCGGTCTTCAGCCTGTTCGCGCGCAACCTGCCCGAGGAGCGGAACTATCTCCTCGCCTGCGGCCTCGACGACGCGCTCCGGTTTCTCGAGGAGCTCCGATTCTCGCGGGAGTCGCTCGACTACCTCGACACCCTTCCCTACTTTTCGAAAGAGTTTCTCGGGTGGCTCGAGAGCTTTCGCTTCCGGGGAAGAGTCTACGCGGTTCCCGAGGGAACGCCGCTCTTCGGTAACGAGCCCTTCCTCGAGGTGGTGGCGAGTCTTCCCGAGGCTCAAATCGCGGAAAGCTTCGTGATGAACCAGGTTCACTTTCAGACCGTCCTCGCCTCGAAGGCGAGCCGTGTCGTCTCTGCGGCCGAGGGCCGGCCGGTCGTGGACTTCGGGTTGCGGCGGATGCACGGCGCCGACGCCGGGCTCAAGTCGGCTCGCGCGTTCCTCATCGCGGGAGTCTCGGCGACGAGCAACGTTCTCGCGGGGCAGGTCTACGGGATCCCGATCGCCGGCACCATGGCCCATAGCTACATCCAGGCCCACGAGAGCGAGCTCGAAGCCTTCCGGAGGTTCTCGCAGCTCTATCCCGAGACCATCCTTCTCGTCGACACCTACGACACGCTCGAGGGGGTGCGGAACGTCATCCGCCTTTCGAACGAGCTCGGGACCGGCTTTCGGGTCCGCGGCGTCCGCCTCGATTCGGGCGACCTGGGCGATCTCGCGCGGCGGAGCCGGGTCCTGCTCGACGAGGCCGGCCTCCGGAACGTCACCATTTTCGCGAGCGGCGGGCTGGACGAGCACGAGATAGCCCGATTGGTGAAAGAGGCGGCTTCGATCGACGGCTTTGGGGTCGGCACGAAAATGGGCGTCTCCGAGGACGCGCCGGCCCTGGACATGGCCTACAAGGCGACGGCCTACGCGGGTCGGGGGCGGCTCAAGCTGGCCGCGGGCAAGAAGAAGATCGCCGTGATGTGT
>DAISKN010000945.1:0-1639 GCA_036820975.1 Acidobacteriota bacterium
ATTGTCTCGGTTCCGATGCGGAAATTCATGAGAGAGCGGGCAGTCTGCGCGCCCGGTGAATGAGCGGGACCCACGTCAGGCCGCGGCTTACCGTGGTTCTCCCGTGCTACAACGCCGAACGCGACCTGCCCCGTTGCCTGGACTCCATCCTGGTTCAGGGGTACCGTGATTTCGAGATCCTCGCCATCGACGACGGTTCCGAGGACCAAACACCCAGACTCCTCGCCGAGTACGCGAGCCGGGATCCCCGGCTCCGGGTCCGCCTCAACGCGCGCAACCTCGGGATCATCAGGACGCTGAACCGCGCCATCGAGGAGTCGAGCGGCGAATACGTCGCCCGCCAAGACGCGGACGACGAGGCAGAGCCCACTCGGTTCCAGGCGCAGATCGGGTTCCTAGATGCCCGTCCGGACGTGGACGTCGTTTCTTCCTCGGCGAGGCTGATCGACACCAGCGGCCGGGTGATCGGCGAGAGAAGGGCATGGGCCACCCGGCCCGCATCCTGCGGCCACATCACTGCCTTCACCACGCCTCTGATTCATGGAGCGGTCATGGCTCGCCGCGCTTGCCTGGCGCGCTTCAAGTACTCTCTGGAACCCGAGGCACTACACGTCGAGGACTACGAGCTCTGGGGACGCCTCGTGCGTTCCGGGCGGCGGCTCGCCAACATCGCCGAGCCGCTGTATCGGATGCGCCTCTCCCGGCAGAGCGTGTCGGCTCGAAACGAATGTGTCCAGGTCCAGAACTTCGTCACGTGCGTCCAGGCCCACTTGCGCGAATGCGGAGAGCAGCCCTCGCGTGATACGGTAGCCGTTCTCGCGAACCGGATCGACTTCGAACAAGCCGACGTCCCGCTCGAGGCCGGGCTCGCGCTCCTGGCCCGGCTGACGGAGCGCGCGAGCCGGGATGCTTCGGCGGAAAGCGATCGGCGCGAGGTCCTCGATGCTGCCACCATGCAGCGCCTCGACATCCTACTGCAGTGCACCGCCAGGGGCCGTCGAGAGCTCAAAGCGCGCGCGTTCGCTCGCCTTCCAGGGGTCATGCTGGCGGCGATCCGGCGACCGCGCTCAGCGCTGTACGTCCGAGAGAAGCTGAGGATAGTCGCAGCTCGGTTGTCGGGGGACGGGACGCGCAGTGGTCCCCCGCTCCTCACGCGAAAGAGGTGACCGCTTTGAAGCTCGCCGCCATCGTACTTGCCCACCACGATCCGGCCCAGTTGGCCCTGCTTCTTTCGGCACTGGACCACCCAGCGGTCCGTCTTTACCTCCACCTAGACGCAAGGGCTGAGATTGCCCCTTTCAGGGCCGCGATCGAAGCCGCCGCCGTTCGCGATGTCGTCTTCGTGCCTCGGTATCGGTCCCGATGGGGAGGGATCGAAGTTGACGACGCAACGATCGCCGCTCTGAGACTCGCGGTAGCCGACGAATGTGGGTATTTCATACTCCTTAGCGGGCAGGACGTTCCCCTCTGGCCGACCGATCGAATCGTCTCATTCTTCGCGCAGAAACCCGATCGCAGCTACCTAGAGTCGTTCCCTCTTCCCGATCCCCGCTGGACCTACGGTGGTCGCCTGCGAACCGAGTTCTACACGCATACGGTGCTGGGCAGGCGCGAGACCTGTATCCCTCGGGGTGTCCCC
>DAISKN010000946.1:0-1628 GCA_036820975.1 Acidobacteriota bacterium
GAACTCGAGAGAAGCGAGCCGCGACGAGAATCGGTCGGTGACGAACAGGATCCGGCGGCCGTCTGGAGACCAGGCGGGCTGCATGTCGGCGAAGGGGTCGTCCGTCAGCTTCCGGGTGGTCCTGCTTTCGAGGTCGAGGAGGTAGAGGTCGGTGAGACCGCCGGCGATGGCGGAGAAGACGACCGATCGCCCGTCGGGGGACCACTTCGGATTGAGAATCTCCCCGAGCTCGGGATATCCGATCTCTTCCGTGATTCCGCCGCCCGGGACCTCGACGAAGCTCAGGACCGGTTGACCCTTGCTCACTCCTCCGAAGACGAACGCGTCGCCTTCCGGGTTCCAGCCCCCGGAGGAATGGATGAACTGCAGGCTGTCGAAGTGCGGGTCGGTCGCGGTCGCGACGATCCTGTCGCTCACCTCCCCGCTGCGCGCGTCCGCGACGTACATGTCGATGGAGAACTGGTCTCTCTCGGACAGGAACACGAAGCGATCGCCCGTCGGCGAGAGCGAGGGGGAGACGTTCACGGTTCCACCGTTTCGCTCGTCGGTCACGAGCGCGCGGCCGTAGCTCGATGCGGTTACCGGTTCCCGCAGCAGGGGACCGTAGGTCTCGAAGATCGATCGGTGCCAGTCCTCGGTCAGGCTCCTCACGTCCCGTTGAGCGACGACCTCGAGCGCGCCCTCCGCGGTCGCGCCGTCGGCCGCGGCCGCGAGCGCGACCCCGACGGCTTCGTCTCCGAATCGGCCGGCGACGTACGCCCAGAGCGCGTGCCCGTAGCGATAGGGGAAGTACCGGGGATCGCTCAGCTGCTCGATGCTCGGAAGGCTCCCCTCGATGGTCGCCTGGCGGAGCCAGGCCGCGGTCAAGACGTCGACCGGGCCGAGCGAGAGGTACTCCGCCATTCCCTCCAGGAACCAGAGCGGGAGGCGATGCGCGGCCGCCGCCGCCGTGCGGTTCCGGGCCATGATGTCGTATTGGAACGCGTGGACCAGCTCGTGGCCGAGGACGTGATCGGTCTCTCCCAGGGGACCCGCCAGGGGCATCACGATGCGCCGCTTCAAAGACTCGGTGACGCCGCCGGTCCCCTCCCCGATTCCGCCGCTGATGACGTTCGTCTGCTGAAAATGGGGATGCGCGGCATAGAGAATCAGCGGCTGCGTTCCCCGGAGCTCGTGGCCGAGCAGCGGCGCCAACCTGAGATACCAGCGCTCGGCCATGAGCGCGGCGCTTCTCGCGGCATCCTCCTCCACGGGATAGAAGTAGACGTCGAAATGCGTCGTGTGCAGGACCTGAAAGTCGAAGTCCTCGTACTGGACCTTGTTCTGTCCGAAATACTGGGCATGGAGCGGAGGCGCGGTCGCCCACAGGCAAACGGCGACCAGCGTCGAGGGGACGATGCGACGGAGGATGACGGCGGGCATGGAATTTCCCCGGCGGGCCGCGCCGGAGCTCGCTCTCCGGCGCGACGCCCACTTTCCTACGGGGCTCGGGTGGTGCCGGTGCTCTCGATCACGCCGCAGCCAATCTTCTCGCCCGCGCCGCCGTGGGGTTGGGTCTCGAAATCATCGGCCTGGGCGTGGACCACGATCGCCTTTCCCACCGGGTCGTTCCCGCCGTCGGCCGAGCC
>DAISKN010000947.1:0-1598 GCA_036820975.1 Acidobacteriota bacterium
TGGTCCTCCTGGGCCTCATCGGCGTCCTCCTCGTCGCCGAGCACCGCCGCGCGAGCGACGTCGACCTCGCGTTCTTCAAAATCAACGCGGTGCTCGGGTTCGTGGTTCTGGGGTTCATCGCTCTCGGCCTCCATCCTCCCTTCGTATCCTGATGCGCTACGTCGTCGGAATCACCGGGTCCTCGGGAGTCGTGTACGGGGTGAAATTCCTCGAGCGATGTCCGGGGGAGAAGTTCCTCATCGTGTCCGAGTGGGGCCGACGGGTGCTGGACCACGAGCTCGGCCTCACCGTGGACGATCTAAAGCCCTACGTGAAGGCCGTCTTCCGCGACGACGATCTCGCGGCCCCCTTTTCCTCGGGCTCGAATCGTCACGACGGCCTCGTTCTCCTCCCCTGCAGCGTTTCGACGCTCGGGAAGATCGCGAGCGGAATCGCCGACACCCTCGTGACACGGGCGGCCCAGGTGGCGCTGAAAGAGAGAATGCGCCTCGTGATTGGCATCCGCGAAACGCCGCTCTCCTCCATCGCTCTCGAGAACGCGCTGAAGCTCTCGCGCGAGGGCGCCATCGTCATGCCCGTCTCTCCTCCCTGGTACAAGAACCCCGAGTCGATGGACGACGTGGTGAACGGCTTCGTCGACAAAGTGCTCCCGCTCATCGGCGTTCCCGTCGCCGGCGGCTGGAGATCGGAGGAGATTTCGTGAAACTGGCAGGCATCGGGGCCCTGTGCAACAATCACGGTCGAGAATTTCCATGAACGCAGCCGTCGAAGACGTCGTCTTTCACGACCTGGCGCTGGCTCCGATATGGGACAAGGTCCGAAGCCAGGAGCGCCTGGATTTCGACGACGGCCTCGCGGTCCTGAAGAGCTGGGACTTGACCGCCCTTGGAAAGATGGCGGACTTCGTCAAGCGGCGGAAGTCCGGGGACGACGTGCTCTTCGTCATGAACCGGCAGATCAACCCCACGAACCTCTGTGTGCTCGACTGCCTGTTCTGCGACTTCGCGGCGAGACCCGGCGATCCCCACGCTTACGAGATGACCATCGAGGAGATTCTCGGAAAGCTGACCCCGGAGCTTTCCGAAGTGCACATCGTCGGCGGTCTCCACCCCAAGTGGAAGTTCGAGCAGTACGTCGGGATCCTGGAGGCGATCCACGAGGCCTTCCCCTCGATCCAGATCAAGGCCTGGACCGCGGTCGAGATCGATTGGTTCGCCCGCATCGCGAAGCTTCCCGTCCCCGAGGTGCTGGAGCGTCTCCAGGAGGCCGGGCTCCAGTCCCTGCCCGGAGGCGGCGCCGAGGTTTTTTCCGAGAGAGTCCGGGAGGCGACGTTCAAGCACAAGATGGGCGCGGATCGGTGGCTCGAGATCCACCGCATCGCCCACCGGATGGGGATTCCCTCGAACGCGACTCTCCTCTACGGGCACATCGAGACGTACGAGGAGCGGATCGCTCACATGCTGCGGTTGCGGGAGGCGCAGGACGAGACTCCCGGGTTCCTCTCCTTCATTCCGCTGGCGCTCCAGCCCGGGGCCACCGGGCTCGCCGAGAGGCAGGCCTCGGCGATCGAGGACCTGCGGACGGTGGCCGCGGCTCGG
>DAISKN010000948.1:0-1592 GCA_036820975.1 Acidobacteriota bacterium
CTTGACCGAGCTCGACCGCGGCGACCTCGTCACGGTCGTCGCCATCAAGGAATGAAGATCGTCCAGGCGCTCGGCTGGTACTTTCCGGAGAGCCTGGGTGGAACGGAAACCTATGTGGCCGCTCTCTCGCGAAACCTTCGCGCATTGAAACACGAAGTCGTGGTGACGGCACCCGAGGCGGGCGGATCCGCCCGGCGCTACGCGCACGACGGAGGCGAGGTGTTTCGCTACCCGATTCCTCGCGATCCGACGCGTGCGGAATGCCAGGGCGATACCCTCGTGCGCGGCTCGAAGCAGCTCCACGATTGGCTCAGGGAAGAACGGCCCGACGTATTTCACTGTCATTCGTTGGTCACCGGTCTGGGAATGCAGGAGATCGAAGCGGCGAAGGCCGCTGGCGCCCGCATCGTCGTCACGTTCCACACTCCCGGCCTCGGCTATCTCTGTCAACGAGGGACGATGATGCGCTGGGGGAAAGAGCTCTGTGACGGGCTCGCGGAGCCCGCGAAGTGCGCGGCCTGCGACCTGCAGCATCGCGGTGTTCCCCGCGCATTGGCACGGCTCGTCGGCTCGCTTCCCGTGTCGCTGTCGCGTGCGGGCGCGAATCTTCCCGGAATCGGTCTCGCCGCCCATATCGAGAAGAACGTCGAGCGGGAGAGGCGCCTTTTCGAGCGCGCGGACGCCGTCGTGGTCCTGACCGAGTGGGCGCGGAGAGCGGTCGAGTCGAACGTCGGCGCTTCGGAGAAACTCCATCTCAATCGGCTCGGTGTGGCGTCGGATCGGTTCCATCGCGCGGCGACCCGGGAGGCGAAACGGCCTTCCGTTCTCGGTTACCTGGGTCGGCCCGATCCCATCAAGGGCATCTGGGTGCTGGCGGAAGCCGTCTCCCGCCTCCGCCGCGATCTCGACTTCACCCTCGAGCTCCGGGGCGCGTTCGACGACGAGGATGTGCGGCGGTTCAGGGCAATCTCAAAAGACGATGCCCGCATCCGTTTCGAGCCGGCCGTTCCTCCTGCCGATGTCCCGGATGTCCTCACACGATACGACGCTTTGATCTGTCCCTCGGTGGCGGTGGAGGGCGGTCCCACGGTGGCTCTCGAAGCCCACGCCGTAGGCACTCCCGTCATCGGGAGCCGGATCGGCGGGCTCGCCGAGATCGTGGAGGATGGGGTGAACGGATTGCTCACGCCTCCCGGAGACGCCGAGTCGCTCGCCCGTGCGTTGGAACGCATACTGACCGACGGGGGCTCGACCCTCGACCGGTTCCGGAGCAAGCTTCCAAGACCTCGAACCATGGACGAGATCGTCGAGGATTATCTGCGTGTCTACGATGAGAATGCGTAGTTTTGCGAAGAAGGTTGCACGAGCTTTCGGACTGCGCGTCACCCGAGATGGACCGTCGAATCGGTTCCAGGCAATCGAGGAATGTCTACAGCGAATGAAGACGTCGGGCTACGCTCCAGCAGTCGTGGTCGACGTCGGCGCCAACCACGGCCAATTTCATCGGGTCATCCAGCCTGTCTTTCCCGACGCTCGGTTTCATTTGATCGAGCCGCAACCCGCATGCGCGAATGCGCTTCGCTTCCTGACCG
>DAISKN010000949.1:0-1583 GCA_036820975.1 Acidobacteriota bacterium
GCACCGGCCCGTAGAATTCCGAAGATTGCCGCCACCGTCCCCGCTGACTTCGGCGCGTACACACCCACCCGATCGCCTTGCACGACCCCGTGGCGGCGAAGAAGCTCCGCGAGCTCCGAGGCCAGAGCGTCGAGAGAGCTGTAGGAGATTTCCCCGCGACCGGGGTCAGAGACGGCCGTGTTCCCTGGATGGGCGGCTGCCGAGTTTGACAGCAGTTCTTCGAGGCTCCGCATCGATGTCTTCTCCCCTTCAGACAACCGTCGGGAATTCCGCAAAACGCGAGTTGGGGTGGGTCTGTAATGTCTATCGCATCTCGAAACTCGAAGTCAAGGAGACTGGAGAGAGATGACTGTATTCCTGGCCCTCTCGAAAGTGCCTCAGGGAAGATACAGGAATTCTTTCGTTGACACGATCCCGTGGAACTGGTATAAGTCGTCATCCCTTCCCAACCAGGGGTAGTAAAGCGAGTGCCGCGCCAGTAATTTTGGCGGGGCCGTACTGTAATCGGGGGATTGCGGTACTCGAGCTTGGCCCGTGCCGGGGTCTTTGCTGGGGCATCTTCACCATCTCCGATGGTGATAGCTCTGCCCGGAGTGCCCTGGTCCCCTCTCGGAGCTTAGTTGTTTTCTATTTGTTTTCATAGGTTTCCGTGAGCGGAGTATTTCTAACAACCCCGTCGATGCGCACGCTGACCTGCGTGCTCATGGACGTTTTCGTTATGGCCGCCACACTGTGGTTGGCGGTCGCCATTCGTTTCACGGACCTCGTCCCGGACTACGAGGGCGCCATGGTCAAGGGCGCGATTTTCATCGCCGCCCTCCTGATCGGCCTCTACTACAACGACCTGTACGCCGGGCGCGCTCCTCGCGGAGTCACGGTGCTGGCGCTCAAGGTCATCCAGTCGTTCGTGGCTGCCGGCGTGCTTCTCGCCTTCTTTTACTTCTTCTTTCCTGAGCTCGCCCTGGGGCGCGGCATCGCGGTCCTCCATCCGCCCCTCGCGCTCGTCGCACTTCTCGGCTGGAGGATCGTCTATTACTGGGCGCTGCAGCAGGAGTCGTTCGTCGAGAACGTTCTGATTCTTGGAACCGGCAGCTCCGCGGTCGGGCTCGCGAGAGAGCTCCTGGGCCACCGCAGCGAGGGTTTTCGGGTGGTCGGATTCCTGAGCCATGACGCGGCGGACGTCGGGAAGAGCCTCTTCAACCCCTGCGTCGTGGGAACCTACGACGACCTCGTCGGTACCGCGACGCGGTTCAACGTCCATTCCGTCGTCGTGGCCCTCGACGACCAGCGCGGGGTCCTTCCCCTGTCGGAGCTCCTTACCTGCAAGCTCCGGGGAATCAACGTCGCGCAATCCGCCGAGTTCTACGAGTCACTTACGGGGCAGCTCCCCGTAAGGCACCTCCGTCCGAGCTCGATCATCTTCTCGCAGGGCTTTCGAAAGCCCCGGTTCTTCATGAACACCCGGCGGGTCGTCGAGTTCGCGCTCGCCCTCGTCGGCGTCCTCGTCACCGCGCCGGTCGTGCTCCTCGCCGCCATCGCCATCGCTCTCGAGAGCGGGTTTCCGATCCTGTTCCGGCAGGAGC
>DAISKN010000950.1:0-1575 GCA_036820975.1 Acidobacteriota bacterium
GGAGATCCCTGGAGGCGCGCCAGAGGCCGCATAGCGATCGAAGACCCAGGTCGCCGAAGAGGAGCCTGCGAGTCCATCTCGGAGACCAAGCGCGAGTCCGAACGACGTCGAGGTCCGCAGGAACCATCGCCAGAAGGTCTCGATCGATCCGGCCCTCGTAGTCCCTGGGGTCTACCGTCAGAATCGTTGGCATCCAGCCGAACTCCCGGAGATTGGGTGCCAGGAGACGCACGCGATGGGTTCCCGCTGAAGAGTCCGGCGGGAAATGCGGACTCACCATCAGTACCCGGCGCATGTCTATTTGACGGCGTCCACGTACAGGGAATAGGGGGCGTGCTCTTCACGATCCATCGCCAGTTCCGGGTCGAGCGAGCAGCGGAAAGCCATCTTCTCGACGTTTGTGAAACCCGCGGATTGGAGCCGGTGGGCGAGGGTTTCGAAGTCGTACCCCCAACGATGCTCGTGCCATTGATGGAAAGTGTGATTGACAACGTCCATGCGTGTGGGCAAATCCTCGGGAAAGGGCAGAGGAACCGAAAGCTCCAGAAACCCCTCGATGTCGTCGCGGCAGTAGGCTCGAAGATACCGCTCTGCATCCGGGACGATGACTCGGAGAACTCCTCCGCCAGCCAGAACTCTACGGCATTCCGAAAGGAACGCCGGCACCTCCTCGCGGGGCTCCAGGTGCTCGAAGAAATGCTCGGCCCGAATTCCGGCGACAGAATCGCCGGTGAATGGGAGGCACCGTCGGCAGTCGAGCGCCACGACGTCGCGATGGCTCTTCCTGAGATCGATATTGACGAAGCGAGGAAGGATTTGAGGACCACAAGCCACATTCAGGCGCAGGCCTTTTGCGCGGGCGAGGCGTTTCAGCTCGCGACGCCTCCAAGGGAGGAGTCGGTTCTCCACGCCCAGAATACCGGATCGAATCTCCACTCGAACGATCTCCACGACGAAGCGGCTCACCGGAAGCCACCCGATGAGCCGATTCCCGAGGCGACCCTTCCAAGTCATTTTCGGCTCTCCACGCACACTCCGGAGCCATCGGCGATTCGTTCCCTCTTTTCGACCCGCGCGAGTGAGTCCCGTGGTATGTCGCTTTCGAGATAGTCCCGAGGGACCGGCCTTGAGAAACCCGCCTCGCGAAAGAGAGCCATTAGCCCTTCTTCGTCATACATCCACTTGTGCTCGTCGAGATCCGTCCACCTCCGGTAGAAGCCGAGCAAGCCCTGTCCCGACGCGGATCGCATTCGCAACCCGAGCAGATCGTTGAGGACCTCGCTCGAGGCTTCGGCGGGCCTGGGATTCTGCCGGCGATGTTCGAGGTACCATCGCACGATGGCGGCCACGTCGGGGACAATGACGCGGCAAACGCCCTCGGGTCGGAGAGCTCGCAGAGCGTCCCGCAGCAGAGCGAGCGCGTCGTCGCGATAGAGATGCTCGAGAAGGTGTGAGGCGTAGACCACGGCTACGGAATCACTCTCGTACGGAATCCCCCGGCGGCCGTTCCAGTAGGTCACGCGCCCCGACCAAGCGCCTGCCTGTTTCTTGAGGACCTTCGAGATCACCTGGGCG
>DAISKN010000951.1:0-1556 GCA_036820975.1 Acidobacteriota bacterium
GAAGGAGACAGCGCCAGCACCGAAAGAAGCCTCGAGCGGTTTCTCTCCGGTCCGCCGCGGATCGCGCTCTTTTTCGCCGATCTCGATCCTTCCGCCGGCGGCGAGGTTCGGGTGCTGAACACGACGGATCGTTTCGTCGTGACCTGGGATGCGGTCCCCGAGTGGGGAGAAGAGAGTCCGAATACGCTCCAGATCGAGATCGTTCCCGATGGGACGATCTACATGAGGTACGGCGCGGTGGTGAGCGCGGGCTCGGGAATCGTCGGGGTCGCTCCCGGCGGCAGCGAGGGAGAGGTGAACCTCGTCGACCTCGGAGGCGCGCCACGGGAGCTGACGGGCGCCGTCACCGAGCGCTTCCTGGGGGGACGCACCATCGACAACCTCGCCCTCTCCCGGAGCTTCTACCGGGAGCTCGCCGATTCCTACGACTCTCTCGTGGTCTGGACGAACTTCGACAGCGACGAAGACGACGCCTTCGCCTACTCCGCCGCGGTGTCGAACGACGCGACCGGCACCGGCGACGACGTCTATGATTTCACCGGGGCATGGGGAAGCGAAGGCGAGCTCGAGACCTACGTGTTCATGGGGGACGTCCGCCGTTATCCCCGCGATCCGAACGGGCGCGTGCTCGGCGCCGCGTCACGCCCGACGACGCTGGGCCTGCTTTCCCACGAGGTAGGGCACCGCTTCCTCGCCGGCGCCCAGGTCGTGCACCCGGGAGTCGCGGTGGACGTGCTCCTCGGCCGGCAGAGCTCCCACTGGAGCTTCTTTCTCGATACCGACGCCTCGTTTCTCGAAGGCAACGAAATCATCGAGGAATCCCCGGGCCGCTTCCGCACCGTCGAGACCGTGAGCCGCTATTCGCGGCTCGATCTGTACCTCATGGGACTCGCCGATGCCTCCGAAGTGGCGCCGTTCTTCGTGGTGACGGGGGCCTCGGCCATAGCCTTCGGCGAGCCGCTCGACAACGAGTCCACTCCCCGTGAGGGCGTGACCATCACCGGCACCCGAACCGACCTCGTCATCGACGAAGTCATCCGCGCGCTCGGCGAGCGGCGGCCCCGGGTCGGCGAAGCCCAGAGCACGTTCCGGCACGCGTGGGTGCTGTTTTCCCGCGCGGGCGAGCCTCCGACCTCGGAGCAGGTAGCACTTCTCCAGGACGCGCGCAATGCGTTTCTGGGATTCTTCGACGAGATCACCCTGGGACGAGCCCACATCGAGACCCGAATCGGTAGATAAGCGAAAGGAACGAGGATGAAATCCAGGCAACTCACCCATTGGCTGTTCCTGCACGCGCTCGCGGCGCCGGCGTTCGCCCAGGAGGCGAAAGAGCCGGTCCAACTCTTGGTCGAACCCCGCGAGCTGTCGCTCGAGGTCGGCCAGAAGGCGACGCTCCGCGCGGTTGCGAACGACAAGGACGGAAATCCGGTCGACGCGCCGGTGATCTTCTACTCGCGGGCGCGAGCCAAGGTCACGGTGAACCCCCTGGGCACGGTGGAGGCGTTCCGGCCTGGAGATCACGTCGTCATCGCCATGGTCCCGAAATTCCGGGAGGA
>DAISKN010000952.1:0-1555 GCA_036820975.1 Acidobacteriota bacterium
CGCCCCTTGCATCTTTGCGCCCTTGCGTTCGATTCCCCTCCTCCGATGATCTCGCCAGGCTGGATCTCCAGCTCGACCAGGCTCCGCCCATGAGGAAACAGTCAGAGCGACCTTCGAGTTGGGATGAGGGGGCGGGAGAGCCTTCCGACCCTCCCGCGGGATCGAAACTGCGGGCTTCGAGCCTAGACTTTCTTGGGAACGACGGCGTCCTTGCAGGCCTTCGCCACGCGGAACTTGACCACCGTCTTCTTCGGAATCTGGATTTCCTCGCCGGTCTGGGGGTTTCGGCCCTTGCGCGGCTTGCGCACCGACCTCACGAGCTTTCCGAGTCCGGGAATGACGAACTGACCCGTCCGCTTCGTCTCCTTGATCGCGAGGTCCGCGAGCTGCTCGAAGTAGGCAGCCGCCGCCTTCTTCGGGATCTGCATCGTTTCCGCAAACTGGGCCACGATCTGTGTCTTCGTCAGGGGTTTGGACGCCATTCCTCAAGTCTCCTTTGACATGAACGTTCCTCTGAGGACCCTCCACGGATGAGGAGGGTCCACGATCGCAATGCACACTGTCGATCGCCCGCTTGCGAGCGATTCCGGCCCGTACTTCATCAATTGCGTTTTTTTAGCAAGACCTCGACCGTGTCTCTAACCGGCGCTTATTCTAGTCACGTCGCTTTCAATAAGCAAGCCTGGAAGTGAAAAAACCCGCGAAAAAGCGCCCTTCCCGCCCTCCAAAGCCCGCAAGGGCGCCGGCCGGGTAGAATGGCTGAGGCCGACATGTCGAAGCCGCGCCGCATCGTGAGCCTCGTTCCCTCGACCACCGAGACGCTCTTCCATCTCGGCGTCTCCGATCGGGTCGTCGGCGTGACGCGGTTCTGCGTCCATCCGGAGGAGGCGCGCGAGCGGGCTCGAATCGTCGGAGGCACCAAGGACCCCCGAATCGAGGTGATTCTTTCGCTCGAGCCCGACCTCGTGCTCGCGAACCAGGAGGAGAACCGGAAGGAGGACGTGGAGAGACTCCGCGAGAAGGTCCCGGTTTGGGTGTTCTTCCCCAGGGACGTCGCAGGCGCCGTCGCGGACATCCGATCTCTGGGACGGCTCCTCGGTGAGCCGGAGGCAGCCGGCGCCCTCGCCAAGGCGATCGAAGGGGAGCTCACCCGATTGCGCACGGTCCAGCGGAAGCCGACTCGCTACCTTTATTTCATCTGGCGGCGGCCGTACATGGTCGCGGGTCCCGGAACCTTCATCGAAGCTCTTCTCGCGGAGTGCGGGTTCCGCAACGCGGCGCCGCGGGACCGGGGGCGATACCCGGAGATGAGAATCGAGGAGATCGAAGGCTCCGGAGCCGACGTTCTCCTCCTCGCCTCCGAACCCTTCCCCTTCGAGGAGAAGCACCTCGCCGAGCTCGGGACGAACGCCGAAGCAGCCCTCGTGGACGGGGAGCTCCTGTCCTGGCACGGAGCCCGACTGCGGCACGGGCTCCCCTACCTCGGTTCTCTCGCCGGGCGGATGGCTACTTCGAGGTCGCCTTCGGCCAGACCGTCCCCTTGTCCTTCTCCTTG
>DAISKN010000953.1:0-1537 GCA_036820975.1 Acidobacteriota bacterium
TTCAGCCGTAATGGAGAAGAGGCCAACGAATGACGGACGAACCCGCCCGACCAAGTCGAACCAGTCATCTCGCTCGTAGACCCCATGGTGCACGCCGAGCTTCCCGTAGTGCTGCCTCGACCTGCCGGCGAAATGAAACTCCAGCCGACCGGCTCGGTCGTGGCGCTTGATCGCCTCAAGGAAGTCACCGCCCTTGTGAAAGTCCAGGTTGCCGGGGACGAGGATCCTGACCGGGCGACGGAGCGAGGGAATCGGCGGCTGGAAGCCGTCATGCTTCTTGTCGTCCCGCCCATGCTCGATGATGTTGAACCGACGCTCGATACCGGGAAAGGCGGATATATAGGTTTCCCGGGCGGAGGGTGAGGCGGTGACGAATGCGTCGATGTGCTCGAACATCGCAGCAACCCTGTCGCGCCACTCGTAGACCCAGGCGTGCTTGAGGTGGGGAACGCTGGTCAGCCAGGCGGTCGGGATGACGCAGGAGCCTTGACCGGGCGTGCATTGGCCCCCGCAGAATCGCTGCTGGTCATCGATGAGGTGGACGGTGGGGCAGATGTAGTAGAAGTCGTGAACCGAGAGCACGACCGGGATGCCGAATGCCTGAGCGACTTCGGGAAGATCAAAGGTATGGCCAATCAAATGCCGTATGTGGACCAGCTCGATGTCGAAGTCCCGGAGAATCCTGGCAACGAGTGAGCGATAGTCGCGACGCGAGAAATCGGTGGGCGCAACCCTTCCCCCCAGCGACCAGGCGCCAACCCTTTCCAGTACCCCGTCGACGAGTCGCTCCAAGATCAGCTGGCGAGTGTCACACGACAGTTGAAGAGGGTCGTATCTGTTGGAAAGGGCTCGCATCAGATCCAGGTTGGTAGCCGGAGTGCCTCCTCCGGCGCGGTGGATGACGGTGAGCAAGCGCGGTCGGACGATGGCTCCATACTCGATCCCACCGAACGCCGCTCCCACCGCGTCCACTGCCCCGGTCATGGCGGCAGACCCGAGGAACTCACGGACCAGACCGGTGTATTCGGGGTATCTCGCGTCGATCATCTTCCTGGCGTTGGCGGCGAGCGACGCCTTTTCCTCACCGAAGCTGGAGGATCTCTCGTGAAACACGTAGGTGGCATCGTCCACGACATGCGTCCACCCGGCCCGGAGAGCCTTCATGCAGAAGTCGTTCTCCTCTCCGTAGCCTCGAGGAAACGCTTCCTCGTCGAAGAGCCCGCATTCGTCAAGGGCTGCGCGCCGGACGAACATGCAGAACCCGTTCCCTGTGGGAGCGAGTGGGTAGAGACGGAGTGCCTCCCGGGCGACGAGACGCCCGATCTCGTCACGCGTCAGCGATTGAGGCAAAGAAGGTTTCTCTCCCGGACTTGGGGCAGAGAAGGCGCCAGCATTGTCCGAGAGGGGGGTCACCGTGGCCGCCTGCGGGTGGGCCCTGGCCGCCAGGGCGATTCGACGCAACCATCCCGGCACCACCTCCACGTCGCTGTTGAGAATCACGACGTCGCCTTGGGTCTCGGAGAACCCGCGATTGACG
>DAISKN010000954.1:0-1483 GCA_036820975.1 Acidobacteriota bacterium
GGTTGCCGGTTTAAGGCGTTCGGCTTCCTCCAAATATTGTTTGGCTTTGTCGTACTCACCACGCAGGTTCGCGACGGTTGCGGCGAGCGATAACAATTTGGACAAATGATCCTGTTGCTGCGTTTCGCGAGCCAGCACCAGGCCCTCGAACGGGAGCTGGAGATGGCCGCCCGGGTCCAGAAAAGCATGCTCCCGTTGAGGTTGCCCGAGCTCGACGGCTATCGTTTCGCGAACCTCTACCAGCCCAGCGCCAAGATCGGCGGCGATTTCTTCGACCTGGCCCCGACGAGGGACGGCCTGGTCCTGCTGGTCTCGGACGTAATCGGGCATGGCGTCCAGGCGGCTCTCAGCACCATGCTGCTGAAGGGAGTCTTTCGGGAAGCCGTCTCGCGCAACGACGACCCGGTGGCGCTCCTCGAGGACATGAATCGCAGGCTCCACGCCGTGCTTCCTTCGGGAATGTACGCCGCGGCCGCCGCTTTCACGATCCGAGCGGGAAGCGAAGAGATCGGATTCGCGAACGCCGGACTCCCCTACCCCTTCGTGCTGCGCCGGGCGGGCCGGCTCGACGAGATCGTGCTCTCGGGTCCGCCTCTCGGACTGTTCGCGAGCGACGTGATCCCCTTCGAGTCCCGCACCATCGTGGCGGGCTCCGGGGACGTGCTGCTCGTGGGGTCGGACGGGATCGGATCCATCGACAACGGCGAGGGCGCGCTCTTCGAGGACCAGGAGCTCCGGAACGTCCTCTCGGACCTCGCGGGGCACGACGGCGAGACCGTGATTCGGGAGACGATGAAGCGGGCGCTCGCGTTCGGAAACGAGAGGCCGCTGCCCGACGACGTGAACCTGGTCGCGGTGACCCGCTCGGGGGCGTGATGGCCGGACTTCCTCTTCTCCTGTTTCTGGCGCTCGAGAGCGCTTCCCGGGAGCGGCCGCAGCCGGCGAAGCCGGGCCTCGCCGAGATCAGCGAGTCGTTCGAGGCGCTCGCGGAGCGCATCAATCCCGCGGTGGTCTCGATCTTCGCCACCGGCTACAGCGTGGGGCAGGGCACCTCCAGCGCGCGCGAGCTCATCGCCGAGAGCCGCAGCCGCGGCTCGGGAGTGATCCTGACCGAGGACGGCTATATCGTCACCAACGCCCACGTGGTCGCGAGCGCCCGGCGTATACGCCTGCTCCTGCCGCGGCGGGGGGAGGGCGGGAGCTCGATTCTTGGAACCCGAGGCGACACCGCGGGAGCCCAGATCGTGGGCGTGGACCTCGAGACCGACCTCGCGGTGCTGAAAATGGAAGGCACGGGGCTCCCCCACCTCGAGCTCGGCGACTCCGAAACTCTTCGGCCGGGAGAGATCGTCTTCGCCTTCGGGAGTCCGCTCGGTCTCGACAACTCGGTCACCATGGGTGTGGTAAGCGCGAGCGCGCGCCAGCTCCGGCCCGACGACCCGATGATCTACATCCAGACCGACGCCGCCATCAACCCGGGCAA
>DAISKN010000955.1:0-1461 GCA_036820975.1 Acidobacteriota bacterium
TCGAATCGATTCGGGCTTCGGCCTGGTCGATGCCTTCCGCGCAGGGAAAGGCGACGTGGTGAGCCTCGTCGGCGCCGGCGGGAAGACCACTGTCCTCTACGCTCTCTCGATGGAGCTCCGGCGCCGTGGACTCTCGGTCGTAACCACCTGCACCACGCACATGCAGCTCCCGACGAGCGGCGGCACCGCCGCTCCGCTGGTGGTCGTCGAGGAAGAGTCCAACTGGCTCGCGACGGTCAAGGCCCGGCTCGCGCGATACGGGTCGGTCACCGTCATCGAGAATCGGACCCGACCGGACAAGCTGCGGGGCCTCGACCCGGTAATGATCGATCCGCTGAGGAGCCTGGCCGATTGCGTGGTCATCGAGGCGGACGGTGCTCGCAGCCGGTCGCTCAAAGCTCCCGCGGACCATGAGCCGGTGATCGCGGACGAGACCACGCTCTCCGTGGTGATCGTGGGTTTGGACGTGCTGGGAGAGCCTCTCCACGAACGGTTCGTTCATCGAGTGGAAGTCGTGAAGCGGCTGGCGAAGGCGCCCCCCGCGAGCGAGGTCACGAACGACGTCGTCGTGGCCGCGGTGGTCGGTGGATACTTTCCCAAGCTTCCGCGCCACGGACGGCGCCTGGTCCTCTTGAACAAGGCGTCCGACGATCGATTGAAGGCCGCGGAGAAGCTCGGCGAAGCTCTGCTGCACGCAGGCTCCCCGGAGGTCGTCTTCGGAGAGGCGATCAAGCCGCACGAGTGTTTCTACAGGATGACCGCGGGGTCCGCCGGAGCCCGAAAGGCGTAGGGCGAAAGGGCCTCATCCGAGGACCAATCGATGAAAGTTGCGCTGGTCCTGGCCGCCGGACAATCGAAGCGCATGGGCCGTCCGAAGCTCGAGCTTCCCGTCGGGGGCGCGCCGATGGCCCGGCGGGTCGTCGCGACCATGCTGTCCGCGCCATTCGACCGCGTGCGGGTGGTGACCGCTCCCGGAGCGGCGCTCGATCTCCCCGCCGATCGAAGGCTCGAGCTCGTCGAGAACCCGCGCCCGGAGGAAGGAATCGCGAGCTCGATCCGATGCGGTCTCTCCGGGCTTCCCGAGACCACCGAAGTCGTGGCTATCGCTCTCGGCGACGTGCCTCTGGTCGCGGAAGAGACCGTGACCGAGCTGTTGAAGGCCTACGACGAGACCCGGCGGCCGATCGTCTTTCCCGAGTACCGGGGACGTCAGGGCCATCCCGTGCTGTGGGACCGGAGTTTTCTCGGTGAGCTTCGAAATCTCGAAGGAGATCGCGGCGCCAGGGAGATCCTCGAGCGGAATCGCGCGCGCGCGCTCGCCGTTCCCGTCGTGGATCCGGGCGTTTGTCTCGACATCGATACACCCGATGACTATGCTAAGGTCGTGAGCCCGCGCGAGACAGGCAGGAGGAAGAGCGTCTTCGTCGAGCTCGAGGAAGCCTACGAGCGCGGGGAGGCGGT
>DAISKN010000956.1:0-1455 GCA_036820975.1 Acidobacteriota bacterium
GGCGCCGAGGCTTCCCGGATCCTGGACCACGCCTTCCGCCACTCGCAGAAGCTGTGCCTCGAGCTCCGCCCGGGTGGTGCCGGGCGCGAGCCTTCCGATTACGTTGTAGTTCTCGGAGCCGCGGGCGGTGATCCCCGGGTCCTCCATGGGGAGCGACGTCACGAGGTCGAACGCCGGTACGGTGTTCAAGGTCGGGAGAAGGTCTTCGTCCAGCGGCAGGGGTGGCAGCACACCAGCCACCTCGAGCCGCTCGCCGTCCACCTCGATGGTGCGGCCCAGAACCCCGGGATCGCCCTGAAAGCGCCGCTGGTACAGGTTCTCCGACAGGATGACCTTCACAGCGGCTCCGGGGAGGTCGTCTTCCCGGGAAAGACGTCTTCCAAGGACGGGCTCGATACCGAAGAGGTCGAAAAAGGACGAGGTCACGTTGAGGGCGCCGACGCGCTCGGGCTCGGCGCCGTCCCCGGTCAGGGTGACGTCGGTCCCGAAGACCATCGCCAGCTCTTCGAACCCCTGGACCTTTTCCCGGAGATCGAAGTATTGCGCCGGCGAAAGCCAGTCCTCCTCGACTCCGACCCCGGGGGCTCTCTGCCAGACCATCATCAGTAGCTCCGGGTCGCGGAAGGGGAGCGGCCGCAGGAGAACACCGTTGACGACGCTCGCGATGGTGGCGGTAGCGCCGATTCCGAGAGCCATCGTCAGGACGACGATCGCGGAGTGAGCGGGGGAGCGCAGGAGCCCCCGGATCGATTGCTCGAGCTCGCGAAGCATGCGTCCAAGACTATCCGCGAAGGGTGATACAGTCCAATTCCCGGATGGACGGCAAGTTTCTGCTGGATTGCGCCGCTTGCAGCGCTCGCCACGACCTCTCCTACGGCGGCCGCCGCTGCGCGAGCTGCGACGGTCCTCTCGTTCCCCGCTACCCGCTCTCGCGTCTCGAGGACCCGGGGCTCCCGGGCATTTGGAAGTATTTCCCGCTCCTTCCCGTCCTCGAGAAGAGCTCCATCGTTTCGCTCGGCGAGGGGGGCACGCCGCGGCTCGAAGCCCCCAGGCTCGCCAGAGCACTCGGCCTCGAGAGCCTGACGGTGAAGGACGAGACTCGCAACCCGACGGGCTCGTTCAAGGATAGGATGCTCTCCGTCGGGATCTCGCGCGCGAAAGAGCTTGGGAAGACCACGGTCGCGGTCCAGTCCTCGGGAAACGTTGCCGCGGCGGCGGCGGCTTACGCGGCGAAAGCGGGGTTGAAAGCGAAAGTCTTCGTGCCTCGCTCCGTGCCGGAGGAGAAGCTCTCCCAGATCCTCATGTACGGCGCCGAGCTCTTTCGCATCGACGAAAGCTCTCCCGCGGCGGTCTTCGCGTTGATGGAGGAGGCGGCGCTGCGCTTCGACTGGCACGTCGTCGCCACCACCGCCCTCTACAATCCGTTCACTCTCGAAGGATCGAAGACCATCGCCT
>DAISKN010000957.1:0-1429 GCA_036820975.1 Acidobacteriota bacterium
GGTGCGAGATGGTGGCGACCTCGTCCATGTCCGGAAGGTGATAGCTCGAGAGCCCCATGAGCCGTGAGAGGGACCAGAAGACTCCACGAAGCGCCGCCTCCGCTCCCGCGAGTACCAGGAGTCTCGTCCGCACGTTCCCTGGCATGCGCACGTCCTTGAGATACGCCGCCTTGAACGTCGGGGGAGGGCGGAAGTGTAACACGGCTTCGTGGGAACCGTGCCCGAAAACCGACCCGACTGATGGGGATTGGAGATCCTCGGTTGCGGAGGTGGAGCGTTCGATCTAGAGTTCGATCGTGGCCCACGTGGCGCTTCTCCGGGGAATCAATCTCGGAGGAAAGAACAGGCTCCCGATGAAGGACCTTGCCGCGATGTTCACGGACGCTGGATGTGGGTCGGTCTCGACCTACATCCAGAGCGGAAACGTCGTGTTCGAGGCCTCCGCGGCGCTCGCCCGACTCATTCCCACCCTCATCGAGAAGGCGATCGCGGACAGCTTCGGATACCAGGTGCCGCTGGTGACACGCACCGGAGCCGAGCTCCGGCGGATCGTGGGCGGAAATCCGTTCCTTCGTTCGGTCGCGGACCGGGGGACGCTCCACGTCGCCTTTCTCGCCGGCGCCCCGGCGGCGGCCAAGGTCAAGGCGCTCGACCCCGGCCGCTCCGCCCCCGACGCCTTCGCGGTGCGCGGCCGGGAGATCTACCTCCATTGTCCGAACGGCTTCGGACGCACCAGGCTGACGAACGCCTACTTCGACTCGAAGCTCGGCACGACGAGCACGGTGCGAAACTGGAAGACCGTCGTCAAGCTGGTTGACCTCACCGGCTAAACTGCCGCATCCTTTCCAGAGGGAAAGTCGTCATGATCGACAAAGCACTGGCAACGGGGATTGCTTTGGTTCTCGCTCAGACCGTGCTCGCAGGCCCGGGGGTCCAGCGGGGCGACGATATCGAGGAGGCTCTAGCCATAGCGGTGGACGCGGCCGCCCTGACCGATTCCCGGGTGCAGCTGACGGCGGACCAGCATCGCGCGCTCGAGGGGGTCACGAAGAGCCTCCGGCGCGGCCGAGTCGAACGCGCGGGAGAACAATGGGAGACGTTCGTCGGCGGGCTGGCGATTCAGGACGCGCCGATCGACATCAACGCGTTGATTCAGTGGGTCCTGAGAGAGTCCTACCTCCAGACGACCGATGACCTCCGGTTCTTCGCGGAGAAGGTCAGGTACTTCAATTCACAGAAGAAAGCCGTCCGGGAGGCTCTCCAGAACGCCGGAAGCTTTCGAGAGGTGCTGGACGAGCGAGGCGAGGCGACGGAGGAGATCGACATACGAATCGAAAACCTCGAAAGAAAGCTCGCAGAGGTCGGCGAAGACTCTCAGCTCGCGAACCTGGATCTCCAGAACGTGCTGCAGAAGCAGCAGCAGACGCTT
>DAISKN010000958.1:0-1331 GCA_036820975.1 Acidobacteriota bacterium
CGAAGAGGCGGCCGAGCCGGACCGAGCGCATGTCTCCCCGGAAGTGCTCGCATTCCGGGTTCAGCTTGCGGCTTACCTCCAGCATGTCGGGCGAGAGGTCGACCAGGGTCATCTCGAAATGGGCCTTGAGGTGCGAGGCGTTGTTCCCGCCGCCGCTTCCGAGCTCCAGAAGCGTGCGCGGAGGCGGTTCGAGCGTCTCGAAGACACCTCGATAAACCGATGCCTCATACGCGTACTCTTCCGGCGCGGTGAGGATTGGAAACCAGGGGGCGAGCTCCGTGTAGAGACGGGGAAGCTCGGTCATGGGATCACCTTCAGGGTCAATGGGTCGCGGAGGGGGAGGTGCGTGACTTCCCCCGCGAAGAGGTCCTTCATCTTCGCGCGGCCGCCGGCGTCTCCCGGAGCGATCTCCTCCCACTTCCCGACGACGAGAAAGACGATCGCCTCGGGCTTCAGGTACTTCTGCGCCACGCGGAGGACGTCGTCGGCCGTCACCGCCTGCACCTGAGAGCGCCAGTTCCTCCAGTAGTCGTGGGAGCGGCCGATGAAAGCGTCCCCCGCGTAAATCCCGGCGATCTGCGCGGCGGACTCCCAACGCCGGGGGAAGGTCTCGATGAGAGACGCCTTGGCGATCGCGATCTCCTCCTCGCTCGCGGGCTCGGTCCGGATGCGCTCGATCTCCTCGAGGGCGATCTCGGTCGCGAGGGCAACGGTATCGTTTTTCGACTGGAACGAAACGGTGAAGCTGCCCGGCCCGAGGGGGTCGAAGCCGAACGAGGACGAGGCGTCGTAGGCGAGGCCTTCGTCCGAGCGGATCCGTTTGGTGATGCGCGACGTGAATCCGGCTCCGCCGAGGATGTGGTCCATGATCTGGAGAGCAGCGCGCTCCGGGTTCCCCCAATCGGTCCATCGCGGCACCGCGTGCCCGAGGACGACCGTCCCCTGGGGGATGTCCTTCTCCACGTGGTAGGCCCCGGGGCGGGGCTGGTGAGTCGGTTGAGGCGGCGGCCAGGGAGCGGGAGCTGCGGAACCCGGCCAAGCCGCGAGATACGACTCGAGCTTCGCGAGGATTTTCGCCGGGTCGACGTCGCCCGAGACGGTGACGATCATGTTCTCGGGCCGCCAGTACTTCTCTTGGAACGAAACGAGGTCCTCCCGGGTGATGGCGTCCAGGTGATCCTTCGTCATGCGCCGGCTTCGATAGAACGTCTCTCCCTCGAGGAGCCAGTCCCACTCCCGGGAGAGGATGTCGCCGGGATCGTCGTTTCTCTGGCGCATCGCTTCGAGAACGTTCTCTTTCTCGACCTTGAGCCGGGACTCGTCGAACCTCG
>DAISKN010000959.1:0-1313 GCA_036820975.1 Acidobacteriota bacterium
GAAGTACGCCGAGTATTTCCGGCAGCATACCGGTCTCGCGTGCCTTCGATTAGAATGAGCCCACCGTGAGCGAGAAACGACTCCAGGGCAAGGCCGCGCTCGTCACCGGAGCCAGCCGGGGGATCGGCCTCGGCATCGCCAGAGCGTTCGCGCGCGAAGGCGCCTCGGTTTTCCTCTGTGCCCGCGGCGAGGGAGCTCTTCGAGAGGCGGCGAGAGAGCTCGAAGCCGCGGGAGCGACCGTCGCCTATCGCGCCGCCGACGTCTCGGACGCGAGTAGCGGCGAGCGGCTGGTCGCGAGCTCTCTCGAGCGCTTTCCCGATCTCGAGATTCTCGTCAACAACGCGAGCATCCTGGGAAAACGCGCCCCGATCGCCGAGCTCGACGTCGCCACCTGGAACGAAGTCCTTCGCGTCAATACCTCGAGCCTCTTCTACGTGACTCGCCCGCTCATCCCCCATCTCGTGTCCCGGGGCGGGGGCTCGATCATCAACGTCAGCTCGAGCGTCGGCCGCAAGGGGAAGGCCAACTGGGGCGCGTACGCCGTCTCCAAGTTCGGGCTCGAGGGATTCACCCAGGTTCTCGCCGCCGAGCTCGAGCCCTCCGGGGTCCGGGTCAACAGCGTGAACCCCGGCGCCACCCGAACGGACATGAGAGCCGAAGCTTATCCGGACGAAGATCCGCAGAGCCTTCCCACTCCGGACGACATCGCCGAGATCTTCATCCATCTCGCTTCCGACGAATCCCGCTCCGTCACCGGGCGAACGTTCGAGGCCCGCGACTACCTGAAGGCCCGTAAGTAGCCCACTCGGGGAGGACTTCCATGGATATCCGAACCGTTCTCGACGCGCGACGCTTCGCCCCCGAGAAGATGCAGAAGGTGAATCTCTTCGCCACCACCGATCTCTTCCTCGACGTCTATTGCTTCGAGCCCGGACAGAATCAGAAAGTGCACGTTCACGAGAAGAGCACCAAGTACTACATCGTGCTCGAGGGCCACGCCCGTTTCGAGGTCGGAGGAGAAACCAGGAGTCTGGGTCCCGGCCAGGCGGTGCTCGCGCGCGCGGGAGAGCCGCACGGCGTCGAGAACACGACGGACGATCGCCTCGTGCTCCTCGTCGGGATGGCTCCGCCGCCGGAACATGCCTGAAGCCTCGAGCGGAGCCACGAAAGCCCGGGAGACCTTCGAGTCGCGTTTCGGCTCCGTCATGGTCCTCATCGGTGTGTCCGTTGGCCTGGCCAACGTCTGGCGATTCCCGTACCTTGCGGGAAATCACGGCGGCCACGGCACCCATCTCGGTCCACACCTGCATCCG
>DAISKN010000960.1:0-1212 GCA_036820975.1 Acidobacteriota bacterium
CTCCCAAACGTCAAGGCGATTCTTGGGGTCGGGCGGGGATGCCAGGGGCGCGGGAGTGCTCTGGGAGCTCAGGTAGCCGAGGCTTCGAAGGACAGCCCGGGTTTCGGCGTCGAGGACGTGCGCCGTCGAGGCGGGACCCGCGGTGGCGTCCTCGAGCCGGTCGAGTTCCGCCGCCAGTTCCCGAATTCTCCCGGGATTCACCGACGCGAGATTCCTCATCTCGCCCGGGTCGCTCGCGATCTCGTATAGTTCGGGTTCGGGCGCCTCGATGTACTTCCATCCGCCGACCCGCAGGCTCCGGAGCTCGCTCCAGCCTAGATTCAAGCGAGGAAAGTAGGTCTCCGCATAGGACGGCTCTGGAGGAAGCTCCTTTCCCTCGAGTATGGGCAGGAGGCTCCTTCCCTGGCACCGAGCACAGCGGTCGTTCATGCCCACGAGGTCGAGGAGCGTCGGGACTAGGTCGATTGAGCGCGCGGTCTCTTGCACCACGGTACCCGCGGTGACACCGGGGCCGCGCAGCAGGAGCGGCACTCTCAGGGTGCTGTCGTAGACGAAGAGCGAGTGGGTACTCTCGCCGTGCTCGCCGAGCCCTTCTCCATGGTCGGCGGTCACGGCGACGACGGCCTCGTCGGAAACGGCGGCCAGCAGATCCTTCAACGCGGCGTCGACGTAAGCGACCTCCCCTTCGTAGGTCTCGGGGAACGGGTCCGGGGGACGATAAGGCGCGTGGGGATCGAAAAGGTGAACCCACGCGAAGTACCGACTCCCCTCCCGGCCGGCGATCCACTTCCGCGCGGAAGCCACCACCTCGGAGGCCGGCCGTTCGGAGAATGAGACGCGCGAGCGCGAGCGGCCCAGGGAGTCATCGTAGGTATCGAACCCCTGCGCGAGTCCGAACCTCGAATCCACGGGAAACCCGCCGACGAACGCGCCCGTCTGGTATCCGGCTTCTTTCAGAATCTCTGCGAGGGTTTCCTGGTCGTCGGAGAGCTGGAAGCGACCGTTGTCGCGCACTCCGTGATAGGTGGGATAAGTCCCGGTCAGGATGGAGCTATGGGAGGGAAGCGTGAGCGGACTCTGAGCGAAGACGTTCTGGAATCGCGCTCCCTCCCGCGCCAAGGCGTCGAGCGCCGGGGTGGCGGCCTTTCCTCCATAGACCCCCAACCGGTCCGCGCGGAGGGTATCTATGGTCACGAGAACGATGCTTCTGGG